>DATFPO010000238.1:0-3637 GCA_035264745.1 Solirubrobacteraceae bacterium
GCGGGCGCCGCGCGCCGGACCGCGGCCGGCACGGCCGCGGTAGGCTGCGGCGCCGATGGCCGAGCCCCCGGTACTGACCTCGAGCGACGACGGCGTCCAGGTCGTCACGATCAACCGCCCGCAGGCTCGCAACGCCATCGACCGCGAGACCGCCGAGGGCATCGCCGCCGCGCTCGACCAGCTCGACGCAGCGGACGAGCTGCGCGTGGGGGTGATCACCGGAGCGGGCGGCGGCTTCAGCGCCGGGATGGATCTCAAGGCATTCGCCCGTGGCGAGCGTCCCTACGTCGAGGACCGGGGCTCGGGCGGCATCGTCGAGCGCCCGTCGACCAAGCCCCTGATCGCGGCGGTGGAGGGCTTCGCGGTGGCGCTCGGCTTCGAGATCGTGCTGTCCTGCGACCTGGTCGTGGCCGCTCGCGATGCCCGCTTCGGCCTGCCCGAGGTGACCCGCTCGCTGGTCGCGGTGGCCGGGGGGCTGATCCGCCTGCCCCGCCGGATCCCCTACCACCAGGCGATGGAGCTGGCGCTGACCGGTGAGCCGATCGACGCCGGACGCGCGCGCGAGCTGGGGCTGGTCAACCGGCTGACCGACCCCGGCCAGGCCCTGGCGGAGGCCCGCGAGCTGGCCGCGCAGCTGATCGCCAACGGGCCGCTGGCGCTCCAGGCGTCCAAGGCGATCGTCAGCCAGGCCCAGGATTGGACGCTGGAAGAGGCCTGGCAGTGCCAGGGCGAGATCGCCGGCCCGGTCTTCACCTCCGAGGACGCCCGCGAGGGCGCGGTCGCCTTCGCCGAGAAGCGCGAACCGGTGTGGAAGGGCCGCTGACCCAGCTGACGCCGGAAACCCTCTAGGCCTTCTTCATAACTGCAGGCGCCCGGAGACGAACCGCGTAGACATCGATTCTCAGTGGAATGCGGGGCAGATCGCGCTCGCCGTGGTCGCCGGGAGTGGGTGGCTCAGCAGAGACGACGACACTTCCCGCTCGGGGCCGCGGCGCTTTGCTACTCGCCCCAGATCGTCGCCAGCAGCGATCTCGAGCCGCCCCGGTCGCGGTGCTCGCACAGGTAGACGCCCTGCCAGGTGCCCACCGCCAGCCGGCCGGAGGCGATCGGCAGGGTCAGCGAGGGACCCAGCAGCGACGCCTTGACGTGGGCGGGCATGTCGTCGGCGCCCTCCAGGGTGTGGGTCCAGTAGTCCGCGCCCTCGGGGACCGCCCGGTCGAACCAGGACTTGAAGTCGCGACGCACGTCGGGGGAGGCGTTCTCGTTGAGGGTCAGGGAGGCCGAGGTGTGGCGCAGGAACAGGTGGGCGATCCCGACCCGGATCGGGCGAAGCTCGGGCAGTCGGTCGACGATCTCGTCGGTCACGAGGTGGAAGCCCCGCGGCCGGGGTCGCAACTCGATCTCCCGTTGCAGCCACACGCCGGCGGTCACTCGGGCAGCCGCGCCAGCCGCATGTCGACCCGGCCGCCCTGGAACGGGACGCCCTCGGCCGCCAGGCGCCGGCGCTGGCGCTCGCCCTTGGCCAGCGAGCCGTCGGCGCGCACGACCCGATGCCAGGGCACGGTGGGGTCGTGGTACTCGGACAGCAGCGCGCCGGCGAAGCGCGGCGCGCCCGGCGAGACGTCACCGTAGGCGCGCACGAAGCCGGGCGGGATCCCCCTGATGCGCTCGAGCACGGCGTCGGCGCGCTGGCCGGGCACGGCCGGCGCCGCTACCGCTCCCCGGGCTTCTTCTTGGGATACATCGAGACCGGCAGCGACAGGTTGAGCGCCGTGGCCAGGATGCGGTTCTGCTCGGCCACGTGCGCGGCGGGGTAGCCCTCGCCCGGGCTGGCCCGCTCCGGGCGCCCGACGTAGCCGAAGCTCAGGTGCTCGGGCAGGATCTGCATGAGACGCGGGCTCATATGGGCGCGGGCGCCCATGTTGCGCGGCTCCTCCTGGACCCAGACCACCTCGTCGAGGTTGGGATAGGTGTGCACCAGCTCGAGGATCTGAGCCTGCGGGAAGGGATACAGCAGCTCCACCCTGCCCACCGCCACTCGCTCGTTGCCCTCGCGGGTGGCATGGCCGACCAGGTCGTAATAGATCTTCCCGGTGCACAGGATCAGCCGGGTGACCTTCTCGACGTCCACCCTGGGCTCGCCCAGCACCGGATAGAACCGGGTCTCGGCCAGGTGCTCGATCCGGTTGGTGGCCTGGGGCAGGCGCAGCAGGCTCTTCGGGGTCATGATCACCAGCGGCCGCTGCTTGCGGATCAGGGCCTGGCGCCGCAGGAGATGGAAGTACTGGGCGGGGGTGGTGAGGTTGGCCACCCGCATGTTGCCCTCGGCGCAGAGCGTCAGGAAGCGCTCCAGGCGCGCCGAGGAGTGTTCGGGGCCCGACCCCTCGTAGCCGTGGGGCAGGAGCAGTGTCAGTCGTGTGGTCTGGCCCCACTTGGCCAGCCCCGAGGCGATGAACTGGTCCACGATCACCTGGGCGGCGTTGACGAAGTCGCCGAACTGCGCCTCCCACAGGACCAGCGTCTCGGGCGCCTCCTGCGAGTAGCCGTACTCGAAGCCCAGGCAGGCCGTCTCGGACAGCGGCGAGTTGTGCAGCTCCATCGGCGCCTGCGCTTCGGCGAGGTTCTGGATCGGCGACACCGAGTGCCCGGTCTTGGCGTCGTGCAGGACCATGTGGCGCTGGGAGAACGTGCCGCGCTCGGTGTCCTGGCCGGTGAGCCGGATGGGCGTGCCCTCGGTCAGCAGCGAGGCGAAGGCCAGGGCCTCCGCGTGGGCCCAGTCGATCCCGCCGTCGGCACCCAGGGCCTGGCGGCGGTGCTCGAACAGCCTGACCAGCTTGGGATTGATGGTGAATCCCTCCGGAACCTTGAGCAGCTCCTCGTTGAGCGCGCGCAGGCGCTCGGCGGGCACCGCGGTCTTGACCTCCGGGCTGGGTGAGCGGTCCAGCTCGTACTGCCCGGTGGTGTGCTCGACCTGCTGGGCCTCCTCGATCCGACGCTTGAGCTGCTGGTGCAGCTCGGTGAGGCGATGCCAGACCTCCTGCTCCTGGTTGTCGGCCTCCTCCTTGGTGACCACGCCCTGCTCGATGAGCCGGCGGGCGAAGATCTCGCGCACCGTGGGGTGGTTGCGGATCTTGGCGTACATCTCCGGGTGGGTGAACGCGGGCTCGTCTGCCTCGTTGTGGCCGAAGCGCCGGTAGCCGATCAGGTCGATGAGCACGTCGTGGCCGAACTCCTGGCGGAAGGCGAAGGCCAGGCGAACCGCCGCCACGCAGGCCTCCACCTCGTCGGCGTTGACGTGGATGATCGGCACGTCGAACCCCTTGGCCAGGTCGGACGCCCACTGGGTCGAGCGGGCGTCGTCGGGATCGGTGGTGAACCCCACCTGGTTGTTCTGCATGAGGTGAATGGTCCCGCCGACCTTGTAGCCGTCCAGCGCCTGCAGGTTGAACGTCTCCGCCACCACTCCCTGGGCGGGGAAGGAGGCGTCGCCGTGCAGGCTGACCGGGATCGCGGCGTCGGTGTCGCGGCGCGCGTGGGGCCCCTTTCGGGTGGTCTGAGCCGCCCGGGTGGCGCCGCTCACAACCGGGCAGACGTACTCGAGATGACTGGGGTTGGACTCGAGCACCACCTTGATCTC
>DATFPO010000239.1:0-3137 GCA_035264745.1 Solirubrobacteraceae bacterium
CCCCGGCTTCTACGGGCGGCGCACCGCGTGCGGCACCCTGCTGCGACCCACCACCGTCGGGGTGGCGCACCGCACGCTGCCCTGCGGCACGCGTCTGGAGGTCTACTACGGTGGGCGTCGGGTGACGCTTGCGGTGATCGACCGGGGGCCGTACGTCACCGGGGTCGCCTGGGACCTGACCTCGGCGGCGGCGCGGGCGCTCGGCTTCCCCGGCTCGGGCGAGGTCGGCACGCTCACCGTCAGGCGCCCTCCCCGCTAGGACACGGACCTCACGGGGCCGCCGCCTCTGAGATCCTCGGGGCCCCGCCGACCACCGGCTGCCTCGTGACGCCTGCGCGCTGGACCGACATGCCCTACGGACCCGCGGCGGCTGGCCGGGCGCGATGACACCGCGCTGGCTGGCAGTGGCGGCGGTCTTCGCGCTGGCCGCGATCGTGGTCGTGCTGACGCTGCGGCGCCGCCGGCGGCGCTACGTGGCCTCGGTCAGGATCGTCGACCCCACCGACTCCACCACGGTGGACTCGGAGGGCGCGGTGCGCTCGGTGCAGGCGGCCGAGCTCACCATGCCCCGCGAGACGCTGGACGCCATCTGGACGCCCATGCACCTCGAGCGCCTCGCGCGCACCTACTGGCGCTTTCTGTCGCGGTGCACGCTCGGGCTGGTGCGCGTCGCCTACACGCCGCGCGAGCGGTTCGTGGTCCTGGTCGCAAGGCCGCTCGTCCTGCTGCGCTTCCAGGCGCCCGAGTACGAGATGGACGACCGCCGCGGGGTCGTGCGCTGGCGGATCGAGCGTGGGCTGCTGGTATCGCGTCGCGGCCGGGGCGGAAACGGCTACCTGCAGATCGACGTGCGCCGCTCCGACCCCAACGCCGAGGGCTGGGTGACGGCGCACGTGGAGGTGGAGGTGGCCAGCTTCTACCCGGCGATCGCCTCCGGGATCTCCCGCTGGGTGTACGCCAACACGCAGTCGCGCATCCACGTCGTGGTCACCCACGGCTTCCTCAGATCGCTCGCCCGGCTCGACCTAGCCGAGTCTCGCGTCGGACGCTACGCCCGCGACACCGTGCCCGAGGGGCCGGCCGGGGTCATGCCCGACCCGCCGTCCGTGGAGCCACCCGCACCGCCGGGGGTCAGCCGAGGTTCGACGCGCCGGTGATCGCCCGGAGCTTGGCGCGGTCGTGGCGGGCGCCGATCCGGCGCACGGTTCCCGAGCGCGAGCGCATCACCAGCGACTCGGTGGTCGCGCTGGCGCCCCGGTAGCGGACGCCCTGCAGCACGTCGCCGTCGGTCACGCCGGTGGCGGAGAAGAAGCAATGCTCGCCGGACACCAGGTCCTCCACCGTCAGCACCCGATCGAGGTCGTAGCCGGCGTCGATCGCCGCCTGGCGCTCCTCGTCGTCGCGGGGCCACAGTCGCCCCAGCATCTGTCCCCCGATGCACTTGATCGCGGCCGCGGAGATCACGCCCTCCGGAGTGCCGCCGATGCCCCACAGCAGGTCCACCGGGGTGTCATCCATGACCGCGAGCAGGGCCGCCGAGACGTCACCGTCGAGGATCAGGCGCACCCGGGCGCCGGCGTCCCGGATCTCGCGGATGCCTTCCTGGTGGCGGGGACGATCGAGCACGACCACCATCACGTCCCGGACGTCGGTGCCCTTGCGGTCGGCCACCTGTCGGACCGTCTCCCTCAGCGGGCGGTCGAGGTCGAGCAGGTCCGCGATCTGGGCCCCGCCGGCGATCTTCTCCATGTACACGCACGGGCCGGGGTCGAACATCGACCCGCGCTCGGCGAGCGCGATCACCGCCAGCGCGCTCGGCATGCCCATGGCGGTCAGGCGCGTCCCCTCCAGCGGGTCGACCGCGATGTCGACCGGCGGCGGCGACCCATCCCCGATCTGCTCTCCGTTGTAGAGCATCGGAGCCTCGTCCTTCTCCCCCTCGCCGATGACCACCACCCCGTCCATCTGGACGCTCTCGAGCATCTGTCGCATCGCGTCGACCGCGGCCTGGTCGGCAGTCTCCTTGTCCCCCATCCCCACCAGGCGGGCCGCCGCGAGCGCGGCGTACTCCGTCACGCGGACGAGCTCGAGGGCGAGATTGCGATCGGGGCGCGAACGCCTGGTGTCCGGACTCAAAGCACCCCGGGCGGCTTCCGGGTCCTCTGCGTCTCGGAGGTCCTGATGAACGCCCCGATCAGCATCAGCACGCTGCCGGCGATGGCCAGGAACCAGCCGGCCTGAAGGCTGATGGTGGAGGTCGGGTCGCCGGGCTTCTGGACGATCCCGACATAGAAGATCAGCCCGAGCGCCGCGATCGCCACCACCGCCGTGAGCTCGCCGCGCGGCCACGAGAGCTGGTGCTCACGCACCACGATCCAGGCCAGGATGAACGGGGCCGCCGCCGCCGCCAGCAGGACGAAGCGCAGGATCGGGTGCACCATCCAGGCCGAGAACGTCCCGACGTGCACCCCGTTGAGGTTGGAGTTTTGGTTGGCGGGGTCGGTCCCGTACCAGGGCACGAACAGCGAGACCGCCAGGACCAGACCTCCGAAGGTGGCGATCCACTCGCCCCGTGACAGGTTGGAGAGCTTCATCCGCCGAGCCTATTCCGCGGCCGCGAGAGCCGCAAGCCGAGGGGCGGCGGTGATCGGCGGCGGTGATGGGCGGCGGGGGGCCGGTGGTAGCGTGCGCGCCGTGAGCGAGCCGGCCGATGCCTGAGCTGCGCTGGGGCCTGACGCTGCCGTTCGCCGGGGTGAGGCTGGCCGATCACCAGGACCTGGTGCGGCGCGCCGAGGCCGCCGGCTACGACGACGTCTGGACCGGCGAGACCAACGGCCCGGACGGCTTCACCCCGCTGGCGCTGGCCGCCGCCTGCACGGATCGCATCCGGCTGGGCACCGGCGTGGTCAACCCCTTCACCCGGGGCCTGCCGGTGCTGGCCCAGCATGCCGCCGCGCTCCAAGACGCCAGCCGCGGCCGGTTCTGCCTCGGGCTGGGCTCGTCCTCGGACGTGATCGTCGAGCGCTGGAACCGGGTGCCGTTCGAGCGCCCGCTCAGCCGGGTCCGCGAGGCGGTGACCACCCTGCGCCCGATCCTGGCCGGCGAGCGCGGCCCCGGGGGGTTCCGGCTCGAGCAGC
>DATFPO010000240.1:0-10080 GCA_035264745.1 Solirubrobacteraceae bacterium
GATCCCTCGGGATTCGTCACCGTGTACCGCGGCCTGCCCTACCAGGGGCCGATCGGCCTGCGTCTGTACGAGCCCGCGTACCAGTCGGGGGTACCGGCGACCGAGATCCCCGCCGCCCGCCGGAGGCAGATCCTCGACCATCGCCTGCGTTCGGGCAGCGACGCCCGCGACCTGGTGCGCAAGCTCGAGCTGCGGCAGGTGGGCTGATGAGCGCCCGCAACCGCGAGCTGCTCGGGCTGGTGCCGGCCTCGCTCCTGGTCACCGCCGGCTTCGCCGCGGTGTTCATCCAGCGCAAGGACCAGCTGTCGAACGTCTCGCTCACCTACGGCGCGCTGTTCCTCGGCCTGTGCCTGGCGGCGCACATCTTCCTGCGTATCACGCTCCCCCACGCCGACCCGTATCTGTTCCCGCTGGTCGCCCTGCTGGCCTCCTTCGGCCTGGTGATGATCTATCGGATCGACCAGCAGCGGGCGCTCTCGCAGGCGATCTGGTTCGTCGTCGGCCTGGCCTTCTTCGGCCTGACGATCGTGTTCCTGCGCGACTACCGCGTGCTCGAGCGCTACCGCTACGTGATCGCGCTGAGCGGGATCATCCTGCTCGCGCTCCCCCGCGTCCCCGTGATCGGCGCCCCGGTCAACGGTGCCTACCTGGGCGTGCACCTGGGGCCGATCACCTTCCAGCCCGCCGAGTTCGCCAAGCTGGCGATCGTCATCTTCCTGGCCTCCTACCTGCGCGACACCCGTCAGGTGCTGGTGATCGGGGCGCGGCGGGTGCTCGGGGTCACGCTACCACCGCTCAAGCACCTCGGTCCGCTGTTGGTGGTGTGGGGAGCGGCGATGCTGATGTTGGTGGTGATCCGCGACCTGGGTTCGTCGCTGATGTTCTACGCCGCCTTCCTGGCCCTGATCTACGTGGCGACCAACCGGCTGTCGTTCGTGCTCATCGGCCTGGCGATGTTCGCCGTGGGGTCGTGGGTCCTGGGGACCCACGTGCCGCACGTGCAGGACCGCGTCCACATCTGGCAGCCCCTGTGGTTCCACCCCTCCACGCTGTTTCACTCGCCGGAGGTCGACCGCAAGGGCTACCAGATCGCCCAGTCGCTGTTCGCCCAGAGCGACGGCGGCCTGTTCGGACAGGGCTTCGGCGAGGCGCTGCTCCAGCTCCCCGGGGGCGGCACCATCCTCCCGGCCCCGCACACCGATCTGATCTACGCGGTGATCACCAACGAGCTCGGGCTGGCCGGCGCCTGCGCCGTGGTACTGATCTACCTGCTGATCGCCGAGCGCGGGTTCAAGATCGCCATGCTGGCCCGCGACTCCTTCTCGACGCTGCTGGCGGCCGGCCTCACAGCCGTGTTCGCGATCCAGGTGTTCGTGATCGTGGGCGGCGTGACCGGCGTCATCCCGCTCACCGGGGTGACGCTGCCGTTCATCTCCTACGGCGGCTCGTCGATCGTGGCCAACTTCGTGCTGCTCGCCCTGCTGCTGCTGGTGTCCGAACGGGCGCGGGGGGAGGCGCTGGGCCGATGACCACGCCGATCCTCCGCCTCTACCTGCTGGTGGTGGTGCTGTTCGGGCTGCTGATCGCTTTCACCTCACGCTGGACCGTGTTCGAGGCCCAGGCGCTGCGCGACGAGCCCTCCAACCGGCGCGCCCTGCTGGAGGAGCTGCGCATCCACCGGGGGCTCATCAAGGCCGACGACGGCACGGCGCTGGCCCGCAGCGTGCCCGCAGCGGCGGGGACTTTCCGGCGCACCTACCCGGTGGGCCCCCTGTTCTCGCACGCGGTCGGCTACTCGTACATCAGCCTCGGGCGGGCGGGGCTCGAGCAGTCGCGCAACTCGCCCCTGATCGGCGCCCGCGACGACGTCACCTCGATTTTCGACCAGCTTCGTGGCCGTCGTCGCGAGGGCGACGACGTCATCACCACGCTGGATCCCAAGGCGCAGCGGGTGGCGCTGAACGCCCTGGCCGGCAGACGGGGTGCGGTGGTGGCCCTGGAGCCGACGACCGGCCGGGTGAGGGTCATGGCCAGCGTTCCGGGGTTCGACCCGAACCAGGTGCCGCACGAGTTCCGCGCACTCAACCGCCAGACCGACTCCCCGCTGTTCAATCGGGTGACCCAGGCGTCGTATCCGCCCGGCTCGACCTTCAAGGTGGTGACCGACATCGCGGCGATCGACTCCGGGCGTTACACGCCGGACTCGGCGGTCAGCGGGCGAAACAACAAGCTGATCGGCGGCGTGCCGCTGCAGAACGACGGCGGCGAGGACTTCGGCTCGATCGACCTCACCACCGCGCTGACCAAGTCGGTGAACACCGTCTGGGCGGAGGTCGCGGAGACCCTCGGCAAGGGCCTGATGGCCAAGTACATGACCCGCCTGGGCTTCTACGCCAAGCCGCCGCTGGACTACCCTTCGGGCGAACGGCGCGCCAGCGGCGAGTGGAAGGACGGAGCCCTCCTGTCGCCGACCAGCCGGTTCATCGATGTCGGGCGCATGGGCATCGGGCAGGACCGCCTGGCGGTGACGCCGCTGCAGATGGCGATGGTCGCGGCAGCCGTGGCCAACGACGGCAAGCTCGTCGCTCCGCACCTCACCCGCCGCATCGTCGACCCCGACGGCCGGGTGGTGGACGACGTCTCGACACCGAGCACCCGGGCCATGCGCAAGTCCACGGCGGACTCGGTCGCGCAGATGATGTCCCAGGTGGTCAAGGAGGGGACGGGGACCGCGGCCGCCCTCTCCGGAGTGGACGTGGCGGGCAAGACCGGCACGGCCGAGATCGATCCCAGCACCGACACCAACCAGCCCTGGTTCATCGCTTTCGCGCCGATCGACAAGCCGAAGATCGCCATCGCCGTCACGGTCGAGCGCTCTCAGGGCGGCTTCGGGGGAACCGTGGCGGCGCCTGTCGCCAAGCAGGTGCTCGAGACTCTGCTGGGCGACCAGGCCAAGGGGAATTCCGGATGAGCGCCCGCGAGCTGGCACCCGACACGGTCGTCGACGGGCGCTACTCGATCCTGTCGCGCATCGGCGCGGGAGGGATGGCCGAGGTCTACTGCGCCCAGGACCTGCAGTTGGGGCGCCGGGTGGCGCTCAAGCTGCTGCACCGCCGCTTCTCCGAGGATCCCGACTTCGTGGAGCGCTTCCGGCGCGAGGCCTCGGCGGCCGCGGGCCTGCAGCACCCCAACGTGGTCGGGGTGTTCGACCGCGGGGAGTGGGACGGGACCTACTACATCGCAATGGAGTACCTCGAGGGGCGCTCGCTCAAGGAGATCGTCTCCACCGAGGGCCCGCTGTCGCCCGCCCGGGCGATCGACATCGTGGTCCAGATCCTGCGGGCCGCCCGCTTCGCGCACCAGCGGGGGGTCATCCACCGCGACCTCAAGCCCCACAACGTGATCGTGGACGACGAGGGACGCGCAAAGGTGACCGACTTCGGCATCGCCCGAGCCGGCGCCTCGGACATGACGGAGACCGGCTCGATCATGGGTACCGCGCAGTACCTCTCGCCCGAGCAGGCCCAGGGCCACGCGGTGTCGGCCAAGTCCGACCTGTACGCGATCGGCATCCTGCTCTACGAGCTGCTCACCGCCCGCGTGCCGTTCGAGGGCGACAGCCCGGTCACGATCGCGCTGAAGCAGGTCTCCGAGGCCCCGGTACCGCCCAGCGCGTACAACCCCGCGGTCCCCCAGGAGCTGGACGCGGTCGTGTTGCGGGCCCTGGAGAAGGACCCCGCGGAACGCTTCGCCGACGCCGACGAGTTCATCACCGCCCTCCAGAGCGTGCGCGCCGGGTTGACGGTTCCGGCCGGCCAGTCCACCGCGGTATTCGGGGCGCTCGGGGCCGCCTACCCGGCGACCGCGCCAACGGACGCCGCGGTGGCGCCGGTCCCTCCGGCCGCCATGACCGACGACGAGCTGGCCGCGGCCGCCTATCCGGCCGAGCCCCTGACGATGGAGCCCGAGCCGCCGCACGACCGGCGCTGGGTGCCGTGGGCAGTGGCCGCCGGCATCGTCGCGGTGGTCATCGGCCTGATCGTGCTCCTGCTGACCCTGCGCCCCGAGAAGGCGCCGGTGCCCAACGTGGTCGGCACCCAGCTGGACGCCGCCTCCACCGTCCTGCACAACCGGGGGTTTGAGGTCCAGGTGCAGCGGGTGCTCAACCCGGCGCCCAAGGACCGGGTCCTGCGCGAGGATCCCCAGCCTGGGACCAAGGTGAACGAGGGCTCTACGATCGCCCTCACCGTTTCCGACGGGCCGGGTCAGGCGGCGGTGCCGGACGTCTCCGGGCGCTCGGAGGTGCAGGCCCGCAGGACGCTGGAGAAGGCCGGATTCAAGGTCGAGGCCCAACGCGAGCCGTCCGACGCCGTTGCGGCCGGTCAGGTCACGCGCACCGTGCCGCCGGGCGGCAGCCTGGCGGATCGTGGCTCGACCGTGAAGCTCTACGTGTCCAGCGGGCCGGGCCAGGTGATCGTCCCCACCGTGGTGGGCCAGGACCAGGCCGGCGCCCAGGCGACGCTGGCCAACAGCGGACTCAAGGTCAGCGCGGTCAGCCAGGAGTCCGACCAGCCCGCGGGGACCGTGCTCAGCCAGGACCCGGGGGCGGGCACGACGATCAACAAGGGCTCCACCGTGACGATCGTGGTGGCGCGCGAGGCCAACCGTGTGACCGTGCCGGGCGTGGTCGGCGAGGACGAGGGCAGCGCCAGCTCGACGCTGTCGGCGGCCGGGCTGGGCGTGTCGATCGCCGACCGCAGCGTCGGCTCCCCCGACAAGGACGGCCAGGTGCTGGCGCAGCGCCCGCAGGCGGGCGGCCGGGTGTCACCGGGCTCGACGGTCACGATCACGGTCGGGCGCTTCTCCGGTTCGGCGCCCACTCCCCAGCCTCCGTCGCCGTCCGGCAGGTGAGACTCGCCGTCCTCGCCGGCGGGCGCTCGTCCGAGCACGAGATCTCGCTCGCCTCGGCCGCGTCGGTGCGCGCAGCGCTGGCGGAGATGGGCCACGATGTCGTGGCCGTCGAGATCGATCGCGCCGGCCGCTGGCGCGTCGACGGATCGGAGGTGGCGCTCACGCCCGGCCGCGGCCTGCTCGACGTCGACGTCGCGTTCCCGGTACTGCACGGGCCCTACGGGGAGGACGGGACGATTCAGGGGCTGCTCGAGTGCCTGGACGTGCCGTACGTGGGCGCCGGCGTGCTGGCCTGCGCGGCGTGCATGGACAAGGTGGTGTTCAAGGAGCTGATGGCCCGTGCGGGAGTCCCGCAGGTCCGCTACGCGGCGGTGCCCCATGACCGCTGGCGGGCGGATCGTCAGGCGGTGGCCGACGAGGTGGCGCAGCTGGGGTTGCCGGTGTTCGTCAAGCCGGCAGCGCTGGGCTCGTCGGTGGGGATCGTCAAGGTCGCCGCGCCGGACGAGCTGGCTCCCGCGCTGGACGGCGCCCTCGCCCACGACGACCGGGCGATCGTCGAGGCCGCCGCCGGAGGGCTGGAGGTCGAGTGCTCGGTGATCGGCAATCGCAAGCCGATCGCCTCCGAGCCCGGGGAGATCGTGGTGACGTCCCGCGAGTGGTACGACTACCAGGCCAAGTACACCCCGGGCGGGATGGAGCTCGTCGTCCCGGCCCGGGTGCCCGAGCCGACGCGCCGGCTGGTGCGGGAGCTGGCGCTCGAGACGTTCAGCCGGTCGGGTTGCTCCGGCCTGGCGCGGGTGGACTTCTTCGTCGACGGCGACGAGGTCCTGGTCAACGAGCTCAACACGATGCCCGGCTTCACCGAGACCAGCGTGTTCGGCAAGCTGTTCGCGGCCTCCGGCGTGCCCTACGGCGAGCTGCTGGAGCGGGTGATCGGCTACGCCCTCGAGCGTCATGAGACCGAACGCTCGTACCGGCACTGAGCGCGATCAGCGCGGGCTCAGCAGGTACAGCTCGGCGACCGTGGCCTGCCCCGAGGGCGGCAGCCTGGTGATCCACAGCAGGTAGTAGCGGAAGCGCTGGCCGCCGGTGGCCAGCCGGAAGTTGCCGCGGTTCTCGGTCACGTTCCGAGCGGGCGACACCCGGGTCCAGCCGTCGAGGCTCTGGGGAGGCCCCTGGCGGGCGGCGTAGACCTCGGCCGTCCAGCCTGGCTGGTCGGTCTGCACCTGCATCACCTTGGCGTTCACCCCGGGCTTGGCGTCCAGGTAGATGCCCACGCCGGGCTTGTTCATCGCGCCGCCGCTGTAGGTCTCGGTGCTCCAGGCGGTGTTCGGATCGCGATCCAGGACGGCGCCGGTCTGGTCGGGGTGCTCGGAGCGATCGCCCAGCGGATCGAAGTCCTTGGCCGCGTCCTGGGCGAGCGACACGCCGCGCAGGGCCGGCAGCTTGCCGGCGCCGCTGGTGCCCGTGCCGCGCTGGGCCTGGCGCCCGAGCTCGACCGCCAGGCCGGCGGCCAGCGCCACCGCCAGCACCACGGCCGCCACCAGCCAGCCGGGATGGCGCAGCCGGAACGGGAGGCGCCGCCGGGCGCGGCGAGGCAGGGTCCGCAGGACCTGGGTCGCCTCGCCGCTGACCGCGCCACCGCGCGCGGTCTCGATCGCCAGAGCGTCCTCGAGGTCGGCGATGAGCTGCTCGTCGGAGGAGTACCGGCGCCTGAGATCCTTGGAGGTCGAGCGCTCGACCACCGCGGCCAGGACGGCCGAGATCTCGGGCCGCCGGGAGCGCACGTCGGGAAGCTCCTCGCGCACGTGCTTCATCGCCACCGCGACCTGGTTCTCGCCGCGGAATGGCACCTCCCCCGTGAGCATCTCGTACAGGACGACGCCCAGGGAGTAGAGGTCGGATTGGGCGGTCACCTCGTGGCCGAGCGCTTGCTCCGGGGAGACGTAGTCCGTCGTGCCGAGGACCCGGCCGTCGGCGGTGAGCCCCTCCTCCTCGAGCGACCTGGCGATGCCGAAGTCGGTCACCTTGGCCGAGCCCTCGGCGTCGATCAGCACGTTCTGGGGCTTGACGTCGCGATGGACGATGTTGCACTGATGGGCGGCGCCCAGCGCGCGGGCGATCTCGATCGCGTAGGCGACCGCCTCGGCCACCGGAAGCCGGCCGAGCCGCTGGATGCGCTGCTTGAGCGTCTCGCCGTCGACGTGCTCGAACACGATGTACGGCCGACCGTCGTCCTCCCCGGCGTCGATCACGGTGACCACGTGCGGATGCGACAGCCGCGCCACCGCGCGGGCCTCCCGACGGAAGCGCTCCAGCTGGGCCGAGTCGGAGGCGATCTCGCGGTGCAGCAGCTTGATGGCGACCGGGCGCTCCAGCGTCTGGTCGAACGCCCGATACACGGTCGACATCCCGCCCGCCCCGATCTTCGCGTCGAGGCGGTAGCGGTGATTCAGCAGCGTGCCGACCAGCGTGGGCATGGGTCCATCTCTATTTTGCGCCCGTGGCCGGTATTCATGCCTACTTCTACACGGACCCGGCGTGCCCTTGGTCGTGGTCGCTGCAGCCGGCGCTGCGCCGGCTCACGGTCGAGTTCGACGGCGCGTTCGAGCTGCGCCCGGTGATGGGCGGCCTGGCCCGCGAGTTCGGGGAGCCGCTGGACCTGGTGCGCGAGTGGCTGGACGCCGGCGACGCCGGCGGCATGCCGGTCGACCCGCGCCTTTGGCTCGAGTCGCCGCCGACCTCGTCGTTCCCGGCCTGCCTGGCTGTCGAGGCGGCCGGCGAGCAGGGCCGCGACCACCAGGCCGGGTACCTGCGCGCGGTGCGCCAGGGCCTGGCCTGCGGCCGGCGCAAGCTGGACGGTGCCGACGCCCTGGCGGACGTCGCGCTCGCCGTGCCCGGCCTCGACGTGGCGCGCTTCCGGATAGACCTGGGCTCCAACGCCATCGTCGAGCTGCTGGCGGCGGACCTCGAGAGGGCGGACGAGGCCGGCCGTCGCGCCGGCGCGGACGGGCGGGTGCAGCTTCCGTCGCTCGAGTTCAGCGGCGCGGACGGTGTGGTCCACGGCGTCTACGGCCCCCAGGCCTACGACGCCTACCGTCGTGCGGCGGTGGCGGCCGGCGCCGTGCCGGCGAACCCCCCGCCACCGTCGGTGGAGGAGGCATTGCGCCGCTTCGGGACGCTGGCCACGGCCGAGGTGGCCGCCGCCTGCGATCTCCCGGGCCCGCGCGCGGCGGCCGAGCTGTGGCGCCTGGCCGGCGAATGGCGCGTGCGCTTCGATCGCCGCCTGACCGGCGAGCTGTGGTCGCTGGCCTGAGCGGACTGAGCGTCAGGCCGTGTGCAGGCCGTCGCGTCCGCCGCCCAGGCCCAGGGCTGGCAGGGCGACGCGCCCGGCGTCCCCGGTGACGCGGCCGATGCGCGCCGCGCCGGGATGACAGCGCTCCAGCAGCGCCAGGGCGTCGTCGGCCCGATCGCCGGGGACCACGCAGCAGAAGCCGCAGCCCATGTTGAAGGTTCGCCACATGTCGGCCTGGCTGACCCCGCCCCGCGCCTGGATGAGCTCGAACACCGGCGGCACGGGAAGGGGCGAGTCGATCTCGAAGCCGACGCGGGAGTTCAGGCGCAGGAGGTTGAGAACCCCCTCGCCGGTTATGTGCGCCAGGCCGTGCACCGGGATCTCGGATCGCAGCAGCTCGAGCACGCCGCGCACGTAGATCGCGGTGGGCTCGAGCAGGGCGTCGCCCACGGATACTCCGTCCAGCTCCGACGGACGGTCCCCGAGCGCCAGGCCGCCACCCTCGAGAAGCGCTCGCCGGGCCAGGGTGAGCCCGTTGGAGTGCACTCCCGAGGAGGGAAGGCCCAGCAGGGCATCGCCGGCGGCGCACGAGTCGCCGCTGACCATGTCATCCAGGGCGAGCGTTCCGACGCAGGCGCCGACCAGATCGAAGCCCGAGGGCGACGGATGTCCCCGTATCACCTCGGGCAGCTGCGCCAGCTCGCCGCCGGGGATCTCCACTCCCGCCAGCTCGGCCCCGGCCTTCAGCCCTCGCCCGAGCGCCTCGAGCATGTCGGGGTCCGCCCGCTCGACCGCCAGGTAGTCCAGCAGCGCGACCGGCTCGGCCCCGACGCAGACCAGGTCGTTGGCGTTCATGGCCACGCAGTCGATGCCGACGGTGTCGAACCGGCCGGCCTGCTCGGCCAGGATGACCTTCGAGCCGACGCCGTCTATGCACAGCGCCAGGCCCAGCCCGTGTGCGATCTCCAGGACCGTCGCGTAGTGGCCGGGCGGGAGCGCCACGCGTGACTCCCGGCCGCTCTCGATCGAGCGCAGCACCGCCACCAGGGCGTCGACCGCACGGGCCGCCTCCGCGGTGTCCACGCCGGCCCGCGCGTAGGCGTCGGTCATGTGCGAGCCCGCTGCACGCGCCTGCGGCACATCGGCAGGAGTATCGCGGTCAGCGGCGTCCGCCGCGCTCCCCCCACAGCCGGCGCAGGACCACCGCGGCCAGCACGGTGCGGTAGGCGGCGTAGGGGGCCAGCGAGCGGTCGCGCTCCACCTGGCGGATCAGCCAGGTCGAGGTCAGCGTCGACGCGAAGGCAGCCCCGGAGCCGACCACGAAGGGTGCCAGGGCCCTCGGGGGCATCCCGCGGCGCAGCAGGCGGTAGCCCTTGAGCGCGCTGGCGGCGCTGATGATCGGCAGGGCGACATGGCGCGAGAGCGCGTTCGCGTCCGCGCGTCCGAAGCCGCGCAGCCGGGCGGCGGCCAGCGTGGCGCCGTTGCGCGAGACGCCGGGCATCAGCGCCGTGGCCTGCGCGAGCCCCAGCCACAGCGCGTCCAGGGCATCGGCCTCGCCTCGGGGCCGGCCGCCGGCCGCTGGGCCGCCCGCGCCGGGCGCCCGGTCGGCGAGCGCCATCAGCGCCGACCCGGCCAGTAGGCCGGCCGCGATCGTCCCCGGGGTGCCGAGGCGGCGCTCGATCGGGCGCTCGAGCAGGAGGGCCAGCGCGGCTGGCGGCGCGGCGGAGAGCGCCACCAGCTGCACGCGGCGGCGGTCCAGGTCGCCGACCGCCTCCTCGACCTCGGTGCGCAGCGCCACCAGCAGGGCGGCGGCGGTGCCGGCGTGCAGGGCCACCTCGAACGCCTTGCGCAGCTCCGGATCCAGCTCGGCATAC
>DATFPO010000241.1:0-4634 GCA_035264745.1 Solirubrobacteraceae bacterium
CGTTCGGCCGCGACGGCGTCACCGAGCACCTGGGCCAGGCGGTCGATGTCGGCGCGCGACCGCTGCTCGGTGATCGCCACCAGCAGGCCGTTCTCGACCTCGGGGTAGTCGAGATCCAGGCGGTAGCCGGGGTTGACGCCGGCCGTCGCGCAGCGCTCGACCACCGCGCGGACCGGCGCGTCCAGCGACACGGCGAACTCCCGCACCACCGGGGCGTCGTGGGCCAGCCGCACGCCGTCGCGGGCGGTCAGCGCGTCGCGCGCGTACGCGGTGCGCGCCACCAGCAGCTCGGTGAGCTCGACCAGCCCCCGCCGCCCCAGCCACGACAGGTAGACGATGCCCGCCAGGGCGTTGAGCGCCTGGGCGGTGCAGATGTTCGACGTCGCCTTCTCCCGGCGGATGTGCTGCTCCCGGGTCTGAAGCGTGAGCACGAAGCCGCGCCGCCCCTGGGCGTCGGTCGTCTCCCCGGCGATCCGGCCCGGCATGCGGCGCAGGTAGGCGTCCGAGGCGGCGAAGAAACCGAACGAGGGCCCGCCGTAGTCGAGCCGGTTGCCGAGTGGCTGGCCCTCGCCCACGGCGACGTCGATGCCCAGCTCGCCCGGCGGACGCAGGATGCCCAGCGCCACCGGGTCGCAGGCGCACACCGCCACCGCGCCGGTCGCCCTGGCGCCGGGGACCAGCGTCTCCAGGTCCTCGACCGCCCCCAGGAAGTTGGGCTGCTGGAGGAACACCGCCGCGGTGCCCTCGTCCACGGCGTCGGCCAACGCGTCTGGATCGGTGACCCCGCCGCTGAGCGGGACCTCGACGACCTCGGTGCCGTACCCCGCGGACATGGTCACGAGGGTCTCGCGGCTGTGGGGGTGCAGGCCCCTGGACACGACGAAGCGCTCGCGTCCGTTTGCCAGCCGCGCGAGGTAGCCGGCGGCACCCACCGCCGAGGGCCCGTCGTACACCGAGGCGTTGGAGACCGCCAGGCCGGTGAGCTCGCTGATCGCGGTCTGGTACTCGAACATTGCCTGCAGGGTGCCCTGGGAGACCTCGGGCTGGTAGGGCGTGTACGGGGTGAGGAACTCCGAGCGCTCGATGATCGCGTCCACCAGGGCGGGCACGTAGTGGTCGTACATGCCGGCCCCGACGAAGGTCACCTCGTCCTGGGCGCTGACGTTGCGCTCGGCCAGGTCGCGCAGGTGCGCGTGTACCTCGGCCTCGGAGAGCCCGGACGGCAGGTCGAGCGGGCGCCCCAGGCGCAGGGCGGCCGGGATCGACTCGAACAGGTCCTCGATCGAGCCGACGCCGATCTCGGCCAGCATCTCGGCGCGATCGCGATCGGTGGCTGAGGTGTACGTGGTCACCGCTCACTCACAGTGTGGCGGGTGGCGGGGTCGAGCAGCCGGGGCCCCGCGATCACTCCAGCGAGGCGCGGTAGGCCTGGGCGTCCAGGAGCTGCTCCTGCTCGCCGGGATCGGACAGGCGGACCTTGACCATCCAGCCCTCCCCGTAGGGGTCCTCGTTGATGGCCTCGGGGCGGTCGGACAGCGCCTCGTTGCCCTCGATGACCTCGCCCGAGAGCGGTGCCACCACGTCGGACACCGCCTTCACCGACTCCACCTCGCTGTACGGCTCGTCCTTGGTGGTGGTCGTGCCGGCCTGCGGCGGCTCGAAGAACACCACCTCGCCGAGCTGGTCCTGGGCGTACCAGGTGATGCCGAAGGTCGCGACGTCCCCTTCGACGCGAGCCCAGTCGTGCTCCTGGTGGTAGAGCACGTCGTCGGGATAAGAGGCCTCGGGCACTTAGCTCTCCTCCTTGCGATAGAGCGGCTTCTCCGCCACGACCGCGGGACGGATCCTGCCGCGAACGTCGATCTCGATCTCCTGACCGGGACGCGCCCGCCCTGCCGGCAGGTACGCCATCCCGATGCCCACCCCCAGGCAGGGCGACAGCGTGCCGCTGGTGACCTCGCCGCCGCCCCGCACCGGGTTGCCGGGTCGCGGGATGCCCGGGCCGGTGAACCGGAACGGCTCCAGCTTCTCGTCGGTGCCATCCGCGCGCGCGGACCGCACCGCCTCGGAGCCGATGAAGCCGGTGTCCTCCCTGCAGCACCAGCCCAGTCCCGCCTCGATGGGGTTGCGGTCGGGCGTCAGGTCGTTGCCGTACAGGTGGAAGCAGACCTCCAGGCGCAGGGTGTCGCGGGCGCCCAGCCCGGCCGGCGTGGCGCCCGCGCCCACCAGGGCGTCCCACACCGCGCCGGCCGCATCCGGCGCGAGCAGGAGCTCGACGCCGTCCTCGCCGGTGTACCCGGTACCGCACACCAGCGCGCCGGCCCCGGCGACGGGCAGCTCTGCGGTCCGCATCCGGGGCGGCAGCTCGCCGTCCGTCCGGGCCGCGACCAGCTCCCGGGCGCGGGGGCCCTGGACGGCGAGCATCGCGTAGTCGGCGGCGCGGTCCAGCACCTCGCAGTCCAGCCCGTCCGCGTGCTCGGCGATCCAGGCCAAGTCGCGCTCGTGGTTGGAGGCGTTGGTGACGGTCAGGTAGCGGTCGGGCGCGGGACGGTAGGTGAAGGTGTCGTCGAGGACGCCCCCGTCCTCGCGGCATATCAGGCTGTACTGGGCGCCACCGACCGCCAGCTTGGAGAGGTCGTTGGAGAGCACCCCCTGCAGCAGCTCCCGGGCCTGCGGTCCGCGGGTCTCGACCTCACCCATGTGGGAGACGTCGAAGACCCCCACGTCCCGCCGCACCGCCAGGTGCTCGTCGCGGATGCCGGTGTACTGGACGGGCATCTCCCAGCCCGCGAAGGGAACCAGCCTGGCCCGCGCGTCGCGGTGCCGCTCGAACAGCGGCGTGCGACGAAGCGTCTGGGCGGCCGGCATGCCGGGCGCAGGCTAGCAGCGGCCACCGGGGCGACCGGGGGGCTCGCGGGGCGGCCATCGCCGCCTCGCGGGGCCGCGCGGAACGGGCCGGGGAGCGCTAGGAGTCGCGCAGGAAGGACGGGATGTCGATCTCCTCGTCGGAGATCTCCAGCGACGAGCGCTGGCGCGAGTCAAGCGTCACGTCCCGGTCGCGGCGACGCTCGCGGACCGAGTCGCGGGCGGTGAACGGCGACGACGCGCGGTGATGGAAGCCGGTGGCGATCACCGTGACGCGCACCTCATCGTCGAGCGAGTCGTCGATGACGGCCCCGAAGATCACGTTCGCGTTGGCGTCGGCGGCGCTGGAGATGATCTCCGCCGCCTCGTTGACCTCGAACAGCCCGAGGTCGTGCCCGCCGGTGATGTTGAGCAGGACGCCGCCGGCGCCCTCGACCGACTCTTCGAGCAGCGGCGAGGAGATGGCCTCCTTGGCCGCCTCCACCGCGCGGCCCTCGCCGGCGGCGGCGCCGATGCCGATCAGGGCGGTGCCGGCGTTGTGCATGACAGTCCGCACGTCGGCGAAGTCGAGGTTGATCAGCCCGGGGACCGTGATCAGGTCGGTGATGCCCTGCACGCCCTGCCGCAGCACCTCGTCGGCCTCGCGGAAGGCGTCCATGAGGCTGGTGCGCCGCTCGACGATGGTCAGCAGCTTCTCGTTTGGGATCACGATCAGGGTGTCGACCTCGTCGCGGAGCCGCTGGATCCCCTCCTCCGCCTGCTGGCCCCGCTGGGCGCCCTCGAACTCGAACGGGCGCGTGACCACACCCACGGTGAGCGCCCCGATCTCGTTCTTGGCGATCTCGGCGATGATCGGCGCGGCGCCGGTGCCGGTCCCGCCGCCCTCGCCGGCGGTCACGAACACCATGTCGGCGCCCTTCAGCGCCTCCTTGATCTCGTCCCGCGACTCGGCGGCGGCGCCCTGTCCGATCTGGGGATCGGCGCCCGCGCCCAGGCCCTTGGTGAGCTGGTGGCCGATGTTGAGCTTGACGTCGGCGTCGCACATCTGCAGCGCCTGATGGTCGGTGTTGGAGGCGATGAACTCGACCCCGCGCAGGCCGGCGTCGACCATCCGGTTGACCGCGTTGGTCCCCCCGCCGCCGACGCCGACGACCTTGATGACTGCCAGGTAGCTGCCGCTCTCCATGTTGTCCGACCCTTGACCTAGGGTTGAGGGTTTGCCGTGCCGTTCCCTCGCCTGGACGTCGCCACGTTACGGGCAAACTCCGGATCCGTCAATCGCGCAAGGCCCGTTGCAGATCCGCGAAGTCTCGGGTTCAGCATGAGGGTTGCCTCTGGTGGCTCGAGCCTGGGTTGAGGGTTTTTGGGGCTTGCGGCGGGAGATCTCCGGCACCCCTCAGGGCGCCGGAGCGGTGACCGCGGTGGCCGCGGGCGCGACGCCGTCGGGGAACGAGCCCGCCACCGGGCGGTCCGGAGCGCTGACGTCAACGTAGGAGGCGCCGGCCACGCGCGGGTCGGCCAGCAGCCGGGCGGCCGCCGCCCACTTGGCCCGGAGCGCCACGGGGACCCCGAAGTCGACCCGCGGCCCCGAGCGAAACGCGAGGTGCAGCCCGTCCCCGTCGCGCTGCACGCCGTCAACCAGCGGCAGGAGCACCCGCGGGGCGGCGCCCAGCAGGGCCACGGCCGCCCGCGCCGCCGGGTCGGTCAGCCGCCGGGCACCGGCGCCGCCCTGCGCCGGCACCGGCGGCAGGCCGGCGCCCGCCGCCCGG
>DATFPO010000242.1:0-3857 GCA_035264745.1 Solirubrobacteraceae bacterium
CTGGCGGTCGAGCGCGCCGGCTCGAGCGATCTCGAGCGCATGGAGCGGCTGGTCGACCGGATGTCCGAGGCACGCCGGTTCGACGCCTACCGGCGGGCCGACACCCGCTTCCACATCGCGCTGGCCGAGGCCGCCCGGTCGCCTCGCCTGCTCGCCGAGATGACCGACATCCAGGGGGAGATGAGCGAGCTCATCGCACTGATCCCCCATCCGGAGCGCGTCCTGACCCGCTCCAACGCCCAGCATGCCCGGCTGGTGCACGCGCTCGGCCGCCGCGACGCCGCGCGGTCGGTGCGCGTGATCCGCGAGCACCTCGCCGGCACCGAGCACATCCTCGCCGCCCTCATGCCGGGCGAGCCGCCGGACGCCGGCGCCCGCGCGGATCAGCCGCGCTCGAACATGCGCACCCGCTCGTAGTCCGTCACCACCTGGTCGAACAGCCGCTGCTCGGTGCGCCCGTAGTTGAGGTAGTGGGCCCAGGCCGACTCGCCGAATGCACGCTTGGCCAGCTCGCTGCCCTCCCACCGGTCAACCGCCTCACGCAGCGACGAGGGGAAGGGCTCGGCCTCGGCGGCCGCGTAGGCGTTGCCCTTGAGCTCGGGGCCCGGATCCGCCTTGGACTCGATCCCGTCCAGCCCGGCCGCCAGCACCGCGGCGAAGCCGAGGTAGGGATTGACGTCGGCGCCCGGGATGCGGCACTCGACCCGGCGCGCCTGCTCGTGGCCGACGATGCGGAACCCGCAGGTGCGGTTGTCGCGCCCCCAGCTCACCGACGTGGGGGCCCAGCTCTCCAGGGCGTAGCGCTTGTACGAGTTGACCGTGGGCGCGAGGAACAGCGCCAGGTCCTTGACGTGCCGGCGCAGTCCGCCGAGGTAGTGGCGGAAGAGGTCGGTCTCCTCATGGCCCTCGACGAAGCCGCTGCGCCCGCTCTCGGCGTCGACCAGGCTGGAGTGGATGTGACAGGAGCTGCCGATGTCCTTCTCGGAGGGCTTGGCCATGAAGGTCGCGGACAGTCCGTTGAGGTAGGCGATCTCCTTGACCCCGTTCTTGTAGATCGTGTGCCGGTCCGCGGAGCTGACGGCGTCGGCGTAGCGGACGTTCACCTCGTGCTGGCCGTACCAGGCCTCTCCCTTGGAGAACTCCACCGGGATCCCCGCTCCCTGCATGCCCCGCCGGACCTGGCGCATGAAGCCCTCGTCGCGGGTGGTGGCCAGCACGTGGTAATCGAGGATGTAGGGGATCGTCGGGGTCAGGTCCCGGTAGCCCTTGGCGTGCGCCTCCTCGTAGCTCTCGCGGTACAGGTAGAACTCGAGCTCCGAAGCGAACATCGGGACGAAGCCCAGCTCTCGCGCGCGCTCGTACTGGGCGATCAGGATCTGCCTGGGGGATGCCACCACCGGCGAGCCGTCCTCCCAAGCGACGTCGCAGATGACCAGGGCGGTGCCCTCCAGCCAGGGGATGCGCCGCAGCGTGGAGAAGTCCGGGACGATGCGGAAGTCCCCGTATCCCGACTCCCAGTTGGCCATCTCGTAGCCGGGGACCGGGTCCATCTCCATGTCCAGCGCGAGGAGGTAGTCGCAGCCCTCGATGCCGTGGTCGACCACGTCCTCGACGAAGTACTCCCCCTGGATGCGCTTGCCGACCAGACGCCCCTGCATGTCGGTGAACGCGGCGACCACGGTGTCGATCGACCCCGTGGACACCTCCTGGCGCAGCTCGTCGAGCGAGAGCATGCCGTGCAGGGTTCCGGGGCCGCCGGGGCGCACCTTGGCGTCTGAGCGGGCGACGGCGTCGCCCGGCCGGGTGCTCGATTCCATGCTGGCCTCCTCGCTCGCCGGGAGGACGAGGATATACCGCCACCGGCGCGGGCCGCTCCGGATTCCCCGCCTGTCCCGGCCGAGGGCAGGGTGTATTTTTGGCTCGCCTCAGGTGCGATCTTGACAAGCGGCCTTGACCATTGCGTCGGCGGTCGGGAGCCCGCCGGGTGAAGCCCACTGTGGGAATCACCGCGTCCGTCGAGACTGTCACGTCTGGCGCGTGGACGGAGCGCACAGCGGGCGTGCCCTTCACCTACGTTCGCGCCGTGCAGAGGGCGGGGGGCAGGGCGGTGGTGCTAGTTCCCGACCCGGCCGACGCGGTCGACCCCGATGGCGCCCTCGACCTGCTGGACGGCCTAGTGGTCTCCGGCGCGGCCGGCGACGTGGACCCGGCTCGCTACGGGGAGCCGGTGCATCTCGAGACGGCGCCGGTCCAGGCGCCGCGCGACGACTACGAGACTGCGCTGGTGCGCTGCGCGCAGGAGCGCGGCCTCCCGGTCCTCGGCGTCTGCCGCGGGATGCAGCTGATCAACGTCGCCCGCGGCGGCACGCTCGAGCAGCATCTCGCCGATGTGCTGGAGGCGGACATACACCGCGGGCCGCCCGGCCGGTTCATCGACCACAAGGTGCGCCTCGAGCCCGGGTCGCTGGCGGCACGGGCGGTCGGCGCCGACGCCGTGACGGTCAAGTCCTACCACCACCAGGGCGTGCGGCAGCTGGGCCAGGGCCTGCGGGCCACGGGCTGGGCGAACGGAGACGGGATCGTGGAGGCGATCGAGGATCCCGGGCGGCGGTTCCTCCTGGGCGTGCAATGGCATCCCGAGGAGGACGAGGCGAGCCGGCTGATCGCCGCGCTGGTCGAGGAGGCCGGGCGGTGATCCAGGTCGTCGAGCCGGCGACCGAACGGGTGATGGCGGAGGTGCCGCGCGCCGGCGCCAGGGAGACCGACGAGGCGATCGAGCGGGCCGCGGCGGCCTTCCCGGCCTGGTCCGCCACCGCCCCCGGCGACCGCGCCCGGCTCCTGCGCGGCCTGGCCGAGGCCCTGGAGGAGAGGGGAGAGGAGCTGGCACGACTGGAGGCCCGCAACGTGGGCAAGCCCATCTCCGACGCCCGCGGTGAGCTGGAGATGGTGGTAGAGACGTTCCGCTACTACGCCGGCGGTCCGGAGCGCCTGCTCGGGGACACGATCCCGGTGGCCGGCGGGGAGGCGATGACCTTCCACGAGCCGCTGGGCGTGGTGGGGCTGATCGTGCCCTGGAACTTCCCGCTGGTGATCGCCTCCTGGAAGGTGGCGCCGGCGCTGGCCGCCGGCAACACGGTGGTCCTCAAGCCGGCCGAGCTCACCCCGCTCACCGCGCTCGAGCTCGAGCGCACGGCCCTGGCGGCCGGGATCCCCGAGGGGGTGCTCAACGTCGTGCCCGGGCCGGGGAGCGAGTGCGGGCGCCGGCTCGTCGAACACCCGCGCGTGGCCAAGATCGCCTTCACCGGATCGACTGAGGTGGGGCGGGGGATCGCCGCCGGGGCGGCCGAGACGCTCAAGCGGATCACCCTGGAGCTGGGCGGCAAGTCGGCCAACCTCGTGTTCGCCGACGCCGACCTCGAGCGGGCCGCGGCGGCCGCCCCCGACGCGGTATTCGCCAACGCGGGCCAGGACTGCTGCGCGCGGTCGCGAATCCTGGTCGAGCGAGCCGTCCTCGACCGCTTCCTAGAGGCGCTCGAGGAGCGCATCGAGGCCATGCGCGTGGGCGACCCCCTCGACGAGGGCACCGAGATGGGGCCGCTGATCTCGGCGGACCAGCGCGAGTCGGTGGCCGCCTACGTCGCCGGCGACGCGCCGGTGGCGATCCGCGGCCCGGCCCCCGACGGCCCGGGCTACTGGTTCGCGCCCACCGTCCTGGCCCCGGTCTCCAATCGGGACCCGGCGGCCCGCGAGGAGATCTTCGGCCCGGTGGCGTGCGTGATCCCCTTCTCCGGCGAGGCCGAGGCCGTCCGGATCGCCAACGACACGATCTACGGGCTCTCGGGCTCGATCTGGACCCG
>DATFPO010000243.1:0-2181 GCA_035264745.1 Solirubrobacteraceae bacterium
GTGTCCGGCGCCAACCACAACACGTCCGTCCACGTCGGCCCCGACGGCGAGGTTCGCGCCGCCTATCGCAAGCTGCACATGTTCGACGTCGAGGTGGCCGGGACCGTCTACCGCGAGTCCGACACCGAGGAGCCCGGGGACGAGGTCGTCCTGTCGCGGACGGACCACGGCGCCGGCCTGGGGCTGACCGTCTGCTACGACCTTCGCTTCCCCGAGCTCTACCGCATCCTCGCCGTGCGGGGGGCGCGGATCCTGGTCGTCCCGTCGGCCTTCACCCTCGCCACCACCCGCGACCACTGGGAAGTCCTGCTGCGGGCCCGCGCGATCGAGAACCAGGCGTTCGTGGTCGCGGCCAACCAGTTCGGGCCGCACCCTCCGGGGCAGCGCTCGGGCGGGCGCTCGATGATCGTGGATCCCTGGGGCGTGGTTCTGGCCCAGGCGCCGGACCGGGAGTCGGTGGTGGTCGCCGACCTCGACTTCGCGGCCCAGGACGAGGTCCGCGCCAAGCTTCCCTCGCTGGCCAACCGCCGCCAGGAGGCCTACCGCTGGCCCGAGGAGGTGCCGGCCTGATGGCCACCGCCCGCGCTCAGGCCGCCGCCGACAAGCGCCGCACGATCCTCGACGCTGCTGTCCGGGTGTTCGCCCGACAGGGCTTCCACGGCTGCCGGGTGTCGGACATCGCCGACGAGGCCGGAGTCGCGTACGGGCTCGTGTACCACTACTTCGACTCCAAGGAGGAGGTCCTCGACACCCTCTTCCTCGAGCGCTGGGACCTGCTGCTGGTCGCCATCGCCGACGCGGACGGCCGGGACTCGCTGTCCGCGCGCGGCAAGCTCCACGAGGTCGCTTCGTTCATCATCGACTCCTACCGCCACGACCCCGACCTCATGAAGGTGATCATCGTCGAGGTGACCCGGGCGGCCAATTCGTTCGGGCGCACCCACCTGGCCCGGATCCGCGAGGCCTACGACGGGATCGCGCGGATCGTCCGCCAGGCGCAGGAAGACGGGACGTTCACCACGGCGGTCACCGCCCAGTTCGCGGCGCTCGCGTTCTACGGCGCGGTCGAGCAGGTGCTAACCGCCTGGATCTTCGAGCTGCTGCCCCGGCGGGAGGACGACTACGAGCAGGCCAAGCGATTCGTGGTCGAGACCGTCTGTGGCGGTCTCGAGAGCGGATCCGGGCTTTTGCCCGGCCGCCTCTGATTTACTGCGCCGGCGATGGAGCACGAACTCGTCAAGCGGCTCGTCTGGTCCGGCTTGGTGGCCGGCCTGGGGGCGCTGGCGAGCGTGGCCGTGCAGCGCGTCGCCACCATGATTTGGCGGCGGGTCTACGGGGAAGACCCGCCCGAGTGACCGAGGAGTCCACCACCGAGCCGCCGGAGGAGCCGCAGGCGCCGGACACCGGCGACGTCGACGCCGCCGCGGTAGCCGGGGACGGCGGTCCGGAGGCCACGGGCCCGCCGCCGCCCTACGCGCCGGCCGAGGCGGTTTCCGGGCTGGCCGAGCCCGAGTCCGGCCCGCCCCCCGAGGTCCTGGTCGGAGCCGCCTTCGCGGGCGGCGTCGCCCTCGCCCTGATCCTGCGCCGTCTCACCTCCTGAATCACGACCGAGGGACACGACATGGCCTTCGAACAGCAACGCTCTTCCGACGGCGGCTCGACCCAGGCCATCACCGCCGCCGTGGCCGAGATCTCCGATCGCGCCACCCTGCTGATCCGCGAGGAGATCGAGCTGGCCAAGGCCGAGGTGACCGAGAAGGTCACCAAGCTGGTCAAGGGCGCGGTGGTGGCGATCGTCGCCGGAACCTTCGCCGCCCTGGGCCTGATCTTCCTCCTGCACGGGCTGTCGTGGCTGTTCGCCGAGTACGTCTTCAGCCGCGCCACGTGGGGCTTCTTCGTCACCGCCGGCCTGCTCTTCGTGCTCGGGGGGATCGCGGGCTTCGTGGCCGCCCGCTGGCTGCGCAGCGGAGCGCCCCCCACCCCTGAGATGGCCATCGACGAGGCTCACCGCATACGCGCGACCCTGACCGGCGAGTCCGGAGCACAGCTCGACGCGGCCGCCGCGCGCGCCGACGCCGGCATGTCCCCCGGTGAGGTCGAGCGCTCGCGGCCCGGGGGCCCGTGATGCCGAATCGCAGCCCGGCCGAGATCCGCGCCTCGATCGAGAGCAATCGCGCCCAG
>DATFPO010000244.1:0-3493 GCA_035264745.1 Solirubrobacteraceae bacterium
CGGCCGGGCGTGAGCCCGGTCCCCGGCCATCCGGCGCCGCTGCGGCCGCGGGCCGGGGCCGAGGCCGACGAGCAGATCCCGCTGGCGCGGCCGGTCCTGGGCGAGGCGGAGGAGGCGCGCGTGCTCGAGGTCCTGCGCTCCGGGCGTCTGTCGCTGGGACCGCGCGTGGCGGAGTTCGAGGCCGCCATGGCCCGCCGCCTCGGGGTGCCGCACGCCTGCGCGGTGGCCAGCGGGACGGCGGGGCTGCACCTGGCGGTGCGGGCGGCGGGCGTGCGCGAGGGCGACGAGGTGATCACCTCGCCGCTGTCATTCGTGGCCTCGGCCAACGTGATCCTCTACGAGCACGCGACGCCGGTGTTCGTGGACGTCGACCCGGTGGACTTCAACCTCGATCCCGCCGCCGCCGAGGCGGCGGCGGGTGAGCGCACCTCCGCGCTGCTGCCCGTCCACCTGTTCGGCTATCCCGCCGACGTGCCAGCGCTCGAGCGCCTCGGGCTGCCGATCGTCGAGGACGCCTGCGAGGCGCTGGGGGCGGTGCACGCCGACGGCGTCGCGGTCGGCGCCCGCGGGCACCCGGCGGTGTTCGGGTTCTACGCCAACAAACAGCTGACCACGGGGGAGGGGGGGCTGGTCGCCCTGAGCGACCCTGAGCAGCGGCAACGGATCGAGTCCGAGCGCAACCAGGGGCGGCCGGCGGACATGAGCTGGCTCGAGCACGAGCGCCTGGGGTTCAACTACCGCCTCTCGGACCTGGCCTGTGCGATCGGGCTGGCCCAGCTGGAGCGCCTCGACTCGATGCTGGCCGAGCGGGCACGCGTGGCCGCCGCCTACCGCGCCGCCCTCGCGGGGATCGAGGGACTCAGGCTGCCGTGCGAGGACCGCGGCGGCAACCGGCGCTCGTGGTTCGTGTACGTCGTCCAGCTGCCGGCGGGGGTCGATCGCGGCGCGGTGATCGACGGGCTGGCACGCCGCGGCATCCAGAGCAAGGCCTACCTCCCGGCGATCCACCTGATGGACTTCTACCGCGAGCGCTTCGGCTACCGGGAGGGACAGTTCCCGGTGTGCGAGGAGGTCGCCGCCCGCTCGCTGGCGCTGCCCTTCTACCCGCAGATGTCCGACGGCGACGTCGAGCGCGTCTCCTCGGCTCTCGCTGAGCTGCTCGCGATGCGATAATCGCGGCCGTGGAGCAGGGGCTGCGGCGGCGCGACCAGTTCTGGGCCGAACGGGACCGGCGCCGCTCCCTCGCCAGCCTCCCGCATCGCCGGCGCCGCGCCCGCCTGCTGGCCATGGCCACCATGGTGACCGCCATCGCCCTGCCCGCGATCCTCTGGCACGGCGTGGTGGCGGGGATCGCCTCGCAGTTCCGCCTCGACCTGCACTACCTGCTCACCGAATGGTCGCCCTGGCTGCTCATGGTCGCCGGCCTGGCCTTCGCCCTTCCGGTCGCCTGGTCCGCGGGCCGAGACCCCGACAGCCGCTGGTACCCGCGCTCGCGCAACGCCTACGCCGGCTGGGGGGTCACCCTCTACCTGCTGGGCGTGGTGCTCGCCGCCCAGGTGGCCCAGATCTACCACCTCCACGTCCCCTAGCCCGCCTCCGCGCCGCGGGGAATCCGGCGGAGCGGGCCATAGACTGGCCGCGTGTCGCGCTTCGCCGAGTCGCAGGACGATCTCTTCCGCCGACTGAACGCCTCGATCTCCTTCGATCGGCGTCTGGCGCCCTACGACCTCGCCCAGTCGCGGGCCCACGTCCGGATGCTCGCGGCGGTCGGGGTGATACCGGGGGAGGATCGCGACGAGCTGCTGAGGGGCCTCGATGCGGTCGAGCGGGAGCTGGATGACGGCAGCTTTCGCTTCCTAGACGAGGACGAGGACATCCACATGGCGATCGAGCGCCGGGTGACCGAGCTGATCGGGCCCGTCGGCGGGCGCCTGCACACCGCGCGCTCGCGCAACGACCAGGTTGCCACGGATGTGGCCCTGTACGTGCGCGATCACGCGCTGGCCGCCGCGGAGGGGGTGCGCGAGCTGATGGCGTCGCTGCTGTCGCTCGCCGAGCGCCACCTCGACTGGCCGATGCCCGGCTACACCCACTTGCAGCGCGCGCAGCCGGTCTACGTCTCCCACCACCTGCTCGCCTACTTCTGGATGTTCGACCGCGACGCCGCCCGCCTGGAGGGGGCCTGGCGGGCCGCCGACCGGCTCCCGTTGGGGGCCGGCGCCCTGGCCGGCGTCAACTTCCCGGTCGACCGGCGCCAGGTGGCCCACGAGCTCGGTTTCTCCGCGGTGGTCGAGAACTCGCTGGACGCCGTGTCCAACCGCGACTTCGTCCTCGACTACCTCTCCGCGGCGGCCATCTGCGCCACCCATCTGTCACGGCTGGGTGCGGAGATCGTGCTCTGGTCCAGCGACGAGTTCGGCTTCTGCGAGGTGACCGACGCGTTCGCGTCGGGCTCCTCGATCATGCCCCAGAAGAAGAACCCGGATGCCGCCGAGCTTCTGCGAGCCAAGGCGCCGCGGATCGCCGCCCACCTGTTGGCGCTCCACGGGGTCCTGCACGGGCTCCCGCTCGCCTACAGCAAGGACCTGCAGGAGGACAAGGAGCACCTGTTCGACGCGGCCGACACCCTGGAGCTGTGCCTGGAGGCGAGTGCCGGCATGCTCGAGGGCCTGAGATTCGACCCCCAACGGCTCGCCGACGCCGCGTCGGACCAGTTCCTGGGCGCCACCGATGTCGCCGACCTCCTGGTCCGGCGCGGAGTCCCGTTCCGTCAGGCCCACGGGATCGTCGCCGGGCTGGTCCGCGACGCCCTGGAGCGGGGCAAGGCGCTGTCGGAGCTCGACGAGGCCGACCTGGCGTCCCACTCCGACCTCCTCGACGCCGAGTACTACGAGGTGCTGCGACCCGATCGCTGGCTGGAGAGCAAGCAGTCCGAGGGCGGCACCTCGCTCGAGCGTGTCCGCGAGCAGCTCGAGCAGGCGCGGGGGCGGCTGTGAGCGGCTCCGCGCTGGAACCGCCGCTCGCCCCCGGGTTCTTCGCGGCGCCCGTCACCGAGGTGGCCCGAGCGCTGGTGGGCTGCGTCGTGTCGCATCGGGGGACGGCCGGCGTGATCGTGGAGACCGAGGCCTACCACGACACCGAGCCGGCCTGCCACGCCTACGTGGGACTGACCGCCAGGACAGCGACGCTGTTCGGGCCGCCGGGCCGAGCCTACGTCTACCGCTCGTACGGGATCCACGCCCTGCTCAACGCCGTGGCCGAGCCGGAGGGGACCGGCGCCGCGGTGCTCATCCGGGCGCTGGAGCCGATCGCCGGCGTGGAGGCGATGCGGCGCCGACGGCGCCTGGCCAGGATGGAGGACCTGTGCTCGGGCCCCGGGAAGCTGACCCAGGCGCTGGGCGTTGGCCTCGAGCTGAACGGGAGCGACTTGGCCTCGAGCGCCCTGCGATTCCATCCGCCCCTGCCGGGGGCTCCGACCCAGGTGGTCCGCGAC
>DATFPO010000245.1:0-2723 GCA_035264745.1 Solirubrobacteraceae bacterium
GCCCTGGCGGACGCGGGGATCGCCATCGACGAGGAGAACCGGGCGCGGATCGGCGTCATCTTCGGGACCGGCGTCGGCCCGATGGAGAGCATGGAGAACTTCTCACGCCCGCTGATCGAGGAGGGACCCCAGGCCGCCAACCCGGCGGTCTTCCCCAACACGGTCTACAACGCGGCCGGCGGCCAGGTGGCGATGCACGTCGGCACCGTGGGCCCGGCCTCGACGGTCACCGCCGGGCACGCCGCCGGCGCGTCGGCGCTCTGCTACGGCTACGACCTCGTCTCCACCAACCAGGCCGACGCGATCATCTGCCTGGCGGTCGACACGCTGACCGAGACGGTGATCCGGGCCTACCGCGAGCTCGGCACGGTGGCGACCGAGCAGGGCCTCGACGGCGGCTTCGCCCTGGCCGAGGCGGGGCTGGCCCTGGTGCTGGAACGCCGGTCGAGCGCCCAGGCCCGTGGCGCCCGGATCTACGGCGAAGTGCTCGGCTACGGCATCACCTCCGATGCGCGCGGCGTCGCCCGCTGGGACCCGCGCGGGGCGGGCCTGGAGCGGGCGATGCGCCTGGCCCTGGACCAGGCCGGCCTGGCGCCGGGCGAGATCGGGGCGGTCTGGGCGAACGCGTCCGGGTACCGCGCAGCGGACGTGCCCGAGGCGGCGGCGATTCGCCGGCTCTTCGATGGCGGGGCGCGCGTCGTGGCGCCGAAGCGGCAACTCGGCGAGCCGATGGGCGCCGGCGCCGCGCTCAGCGCCGCGCTGGCCCTGAAGGGGTGGGAAAAGGGGGCGGGCGACATCGCCCCCACCGGCCCGGTCCTGATCAACAGCATGAGCCTCGGCGGGACCAACTTCGCGATCGTCCTGGCCCCGTATCACCAGGACTAGCGACGACGTGTCCGCGGGCGGGGCCGAGCGCGAGGCCACCGCCGGGCCGTCCCGCCCTCGGCCTGGTCCTCGGCCCTAACTCGGAGGAGGAGCCATGCAGGCACTGCGACCAGTCCGTGTGGTGAGCACCGGCGCCTATCTGCCGGGCGAGCCGCTGACCAACGAGGACCTCGAGCGCCTGGCGGGGCCGGTGCCCGAGGACGTGCTGGAGGGGTTGCAGGTCAAGACGCGCCACTGGCTGGTCGACCCCCAGACGGGCGAGCACCGCGAGAGCAACTCCGACATGGCCTACAAGGCCGCGAAGGAGGCGCTCGACCTGGCGGGCCTCGAGCCGCAGCAAGTCGACCTGCTCGTCGTCTCGACCAGCAGCCCGGACTACCACCTCCCCGCGACGGCGGTCTTCGTCCAGGACAAGCTCGGGCTGCAGAAGTGCGCCATCCTCGAGGTGCGCTCAGGCTGCGCGGGAGCAGTCGAGGCACTCGACCTGGCGCGCCTCTACCTCGAGCGCGGGAACTACGACACAGCGGTGGTGATCGGCAGCGAGGCGATCTCACCCCTGCTGGTGCCGATCTATCTCGGCAAGAACCCCGACTCGGTCCGGATGCGCGACCGCCTCGGGTTCTACAGTTTCGGCGACGGCGCCGGGGCGATGGTGCTCCAAACGACCGATGGCGGCGGGGACGGCCAGGCGGGCGCCGGCATCCTCGGCTCGGCCTTCGCCTGCGTTGGCGGCGGCAAGAAGCCGGGGATGCAGGTCATCGGCGGCGGCACCCACATGCCGCTCCACAAGCAGGTCAAGGCGCAGCGGCTGATCGAGCTGCGCGTCGACGTGGTCGAGTCCGGGAGGTACACGCCGTACGTCCTGACCGAGGCGCTCAAGGATACCCTGGCGCGCAGCGGCGTGCGCGCGGAGATGATCGACCTCTGCGTGATCCCCGAGGGCAACGCCGGCTACATGACCGACGAGCTGCGCGAGGCCGGTCTGCTGACACCGGAGTTCACGGCGCTGGAGCCGAAGATCTTCGAGAACCTGGCGATGGTCGGCGCGACCGGCTCGGCGGCGGTGCCGCTGGCGATGGACTACGCCTGGAAGACGGGTAAGGTGGCGCCGGGCGACCTGGTGATGCTGCTGGCGCTCGAGACGAGTAAGTGGATCTACGCCGGTATGGTCCTGCCCTGGACGGCGGTGCCCTACCGGGTGGCGAGCGAGGGTCGCTCCGCGGCGGCCAGTCCGGCCTAGCCCGTCCGTGGTCCGCGATTGGGCGGCGCCGGACCTCGCGCGCCGCGCGTCGAGCGCGAGATCACCGGCGCCTGCTACGCCCCGGGGAAGCGATGCCGAAACTCCGCGAACACACCTTCGACGCGGGGGCGGTCCAGATCAACTACGCGGAGGGGGACGGGCCGGGCCCTCCGCTCGTGTTGCTCCACGGGCTCGCCGCGCGGTGGCAGGTCTTCGGGCCGCTGATCCCCTACCTCTCGCTCGACTGGCACCTCTACGCGCTCGACCTGCGCGGGCACGGGCAATCGGGCCGGGCGCCCGGCCACTACCGGATCCGGGACTTCGCCGGCGACGTGACGAGCTTCGTGCGACGCCAGCTCGACCGGCCGGCCGTGTTGTACGGGCACTCGCTGGGTGGCTGGGCGGCGCTCTGCGTGGCCGCGGAGCAACCACAGGCCGTGCGGGCGGTCGTGGTCGGCGATTCGGCCATCTACCCGGAGAGCGTCGAGCCGGAGCAGGGCATCTCCTATCTGGCGGACATGCCCCTCGCCCTGCGCTCGCTGGCGAAGTCGCTGACCCAGATGGACCCCGCCGTGATGGAAATGTACCGCGCGGGCCA
>DATFPO010000246.1:0-1501 GCA_035264745.1 Solirubrobacteraceae bacterium
TCCCCAGCCCCCTCCCCTCGCGTACGGGAGAGGAGGAGATGGGTAGCGTGCTCCCCTCGCCCAAGGTAGTTCAGGGGAGGACAGTTTCGTCAAGTGACCAAAGATCGGCGGAATGGGAACGCCGGCAACGGACGCGACTCGTGACAGTACGGGTGACGAGCTCGAACTGAGGAGGCGTGACCGATGCCGGCTGAGCATCCGTTGTATCAGGCGATCGTGGAGCAACTCCAGCGGACGATCGGTGGCGCGGGGGTGCGGGCGACGACGATCCCGCGGCTGGCGTTGCTGGTGCTGGGGCTGCTCGCGGGCCGGACGTGTGTGCTGAGCCAACTGGCGGTCGAGGTCTGGGCGCTGCGGGTGACGCGGGCGCGGAGCGTCGAGGCGGTCGGGCGGCGGTTGCGGCGGGCGCTGAACGATCGCTGGCTGAAGGCGCGCACCTGCTACGAACCGGTGCTGAAGCAGGTGGTGCCGTGGGAGCGGATGAGCCGCGACGGGCAGACGCTGTTCCTGGCGCTGGACGAGAGCAGCCAGGATGATCGGCTCCACCTGCTGCGGGTGAGCGTGGTGTACTGGGGCACGGGGGTGCCGCTGGCCTGGGCCCTCTGGGAGCAGAACGTCCCGTTGGCGGACGGGGAGTATTGGCAGAAGCTGCGGGGCGTGCTCGACCGGGTCGCCGCCATCGTGCCGGCCGGGGTCCACGTCGTGGTGCTGGCCGATCGGGCGTACGACGTCGCGCCGTTCGTCGACCAACTCGCGGCGCGGGGCTGGGATTGGATCGTGCGCGTCAAGGCCGAGGGGGCCGGGCGCTTCCGGGACCGGGCCGGGGGCGAGCATGAGGTGCGGACCCTGATCCGCACCCACGTCCCGCGGCCCGGGCACCGCTGGCGGGCCGACGGGCGGCTCTTCAAGAAAGCGGGCTGGCGACCGGCCGCCCTCGTGGCCTACTGGGAGTTCGACCAGCAGACGCCGCTGGTCGTCGCGACCAGCCTCCGCCCGTCCTGGCAGGTCCTCGAGTGGTACGGGCGCCGCTTCTGGATCGAAGCCGAGTTCCGCAGCGAGAAGGCGCTGGGCTGGCGGTGGGAGGCCGCCCAAGTCCAGGGTATCGACCACCACGAGCGGCTGCTCGTGGCCATGGCCTGGGCGACCTTGCTCGTCGTCTGCCTCGGCCTCCAGGTCGCTGGCGCGCAACTGACCCGCGTCACCCAGCGGACGCCGGCCGGCCAGCCGCCCCCGGCCCCGCGCCGCCCCCGCTTCAGCCTCTTTCGCCTCGGCCTCAACGTGACCCGTGCGGCCCTCTATCGCCGGACCCTTCCCACCCTCCGTTGGGCCTTGGCCGATCCGGATGGCCCCTCCTGGGCCGATCGCTGGCTCCTCCATCATGCCTCGCTCTCGCCAGCCGCATAATCTGTCCGCCCCTGAACCCTGCCAGGGGGAGGGCTTTTCTTCTCCCGTCGCGAGGGAGGGATTCTTACGCCCTCTCCCAGAGGGAGAGGGCTGGGGT
>DATFPO010000247.1:0-5960 GCA_035264745.1 Solirubrobacteraceae bacterium
GCCGTCGGGCCGCACGGTGACCAGCGCCAGCGGGGTCCCGCAGCCGGGTATGAGCCGGAAGTGATCGAGGCCCACGCCGGCGGCGGCGAGGCGCTCGCGCAGCCAGTGCCCCCGGGGGTCGTCGCCGGCGCCCCCGGCGAGCGTCACCGCCGCGCCCTGCGCCGCGGCGGTGAGCGCCACGTTGGCTACCGCTCCTCCGAAGTGAGGACGAAACGCATCCGCCTGCGCGAGGTCCTCGACCGCTCGCTCGCAGACCAGGTCCACGATCGCCTCTCCCAGGCACAGGATGGGCATCAGGCGCAAGGTAGTCGCTCGGCACCCCACCGGACGCGCGTGGGGCCGCCGATATCCTCGCGCCGGCGTGCCGGCCGAGCCCGCCAGCCTTCCGATCGAGGAACACACCGCGCAGATCGCCGGAGGTCCGGTGTTCTGGCGCAGCGCGGCCGGAGCCGGCAGCCCGGTGCTCTACCTCCACGGCGTGCCGACGTCATCCGATCTGTGGCCCGGCTTCCTGGCCCGAACCGGCGGCCTGGCGCCCGACCTGCCCGGCTTCGGGCGATCGGGCAAGCGGGCCGACGGCGACTACACGATCGAGGGCTACCGCCGCTTCCTCGAGGCCTTCCTCGAGGAACTGGGCGTCGAGCGCTACCGCCTGGTCGTCCACGACTGGGGGGCGGTGGGGCTGGCGCTCGCCCAGCGCCAGCCCCACCGGCTGGAGCGGCTGGTGGTCTTCAACTCGGTCCCGCTGCTCCCCGGCTATCGCTGGCACCGGGTGGCACGCGTCTGGCGCACGCCGGTGATCGGGGAGCTGGCCATGGGAGCCACGACCCGCTGGGGACTGCGCCGGCTCTCCCGCGAGGCCAATGCCCGTCCCGGGCCGCTCCCCGACGACATGATCGACTCCAGCTGGTCGCACTTCGACCAGGGCACCCAGCGGGCCATCCTGCGCCTGTACCGCAGCTCGCCGCCGCAGGCCCTGGCCGCGGCCGGCGAGCGGCTGGGCGACCTGACGGCGCCGGCGCTGGTGCTGTGGGGGGCGCGGGACCCCTACATACCGACGCGCTTCGCCCACGACTACGCCGAGCGCCTGCCCGACGCACGTCTGCGTCTGGTCGAGGCCGCCGGTCATTGGCCCTGGGTGGACGATCCGGGCCTGGTCACGGAGGCGTGCGCCTTCCTCGAGAAGGCGGGCGGTCCGGCCGCCGGCGCCCGCTAGCCTGACCCGGATGCGGACGCCGCTGGTCCGGCAGGCGCCCTGGACGATCGCCGCGCTGCTGGCCGCGGCGTACGTGCTCATCCGACCCCCCAGCGCCGACCTCGCCGCCCAGCTGTTCCGTACCGAGCTGTTCGAGCGCGTCGGCTTCACCGTGTGGAACGGGCAGTGGTTCGCCGGTCACCACGTGCCCGGCTACAGCGTCCTCTTCCCGCCGGCCGCGGCGCTGCTGGGACCGCGCACGGTGGGAGCGCTCTGCGCCGTGGCATCCGCGCTGCTGTTCGAGCGCCTCGCCCACGAGCGCTTCGGCTCGCGAGCCTGGCTGGGCGCGATCTGGTTCGGCGCCGCCACCGCCACCAACCTCCTCACCGGCCGCCTTACCTTTGCGCTGGGGGTGGCGATCGGGCTGGGCGCCCTACTCGCCTACCAGCGCCGCCGTTCGGCGACGGCGATCGTCCTGGCCGTGCTGTGCCCATGGGGCAGCCCGGTGGCGGGGCTGTTCCTCGCGCTGGCCGGGATCGCCCTGGCGGTGGGGCCGCGCCGGCGGGACGCGCTGGCCCTGGCCCTCGCCGCCCTTGCCTCCACCGCGGCGCTGCAGCTCCTGTTCTTCGAGAACGGCGTCGAGCCGTTCGTGTTCTCGGCCTTCTGGCCGACGATCGCGTTCGCGGCGGCGGTGCTGGCCCTGGTTCCCCGCGACGAGCGCAACCTGCGGGTCGGCGCGCTGCTCTACGCCGCAGGCTGCCTCGCCGCCTTCCTGCTGCCGACCCCGATGGGGGGCAACGCCGCTCGCCTGGGCGCCCTGTTCGGCGGCCCGGCCCTGGCGCTGGCGCTGTGGGGCCGACGACCGCTCGCCCTGGCCGCGGTCGCGCTTCCCGCCCTCTACTGGCAGTGGTCCGCGCCGATCCGCGACGTGTCCAGTGCCGCCGGCGACCCCGCCGTCAAGGCGGCGTACTACGGACCCCTGAATCGGTTCCTGGCCAGCCGCGGCGCCGCGGGCGCCAGGGTCGAGATACCCCTCACCCGCGACCACTGGGAGAACGTGTTCGTCGCCCGGCGGTTCCCGCTGGCCCGGGGCTGGGAGCGGCAGCTCGACGTCAAGTACAACGGCGTGCTTTACCGATCCCGGCTCGGCGCCTCGCCCTACCGCGCCTGGCTGGAGCGCACGGGGGTCACCTACGTCGCCCTGCCGGACGCGCCGCTCGACTACTCGGCGACCGGCGAGGCGCACCTCATCCGCCGGCGCCCCGCCTACCTCGAGCCGGTGTGGCGCAGCCGCCACTGGCGGGTGTACCGGGTTCGCGACGCCCAGCCCCTCGTTTCCGGGCCGGCGCGCCTGCTCTCAGTGGGGCCGGACTGGTTCGCCCTGCGGGCCCCGCGCGCCGGCCGGCTGCTGGTGCGGACGCGGTTCACGCCGTACTGGACGGTGGCCGCCGGAGCGGCGTGCCTGACGCCCACCCGCGACGGGCTCACCGCCGTGACGGTGAGCCGCCCGGGAGACGTCCGGGTGGTCGCGCGATTCGCTCCGGTGGACGTGGTGCGCTCCGGCGCGCGCTGCCACGCGGTGGCCTGAGTCGCAGGGGAGGCGCCGGTCGCTGGCGTTAGGATCCTGCGCCTGCCATGCTCGCCCCCGCGCGCCCGCTTCAGGCACGGTTGCTCCCGCATGGGCCGCTCGATGTCGTGCGACAGATCCTCCTGTTCTCGGCCGCCTACTGGGGCTACCGACTGGTGCGCGGCCAAGTGGACGGCAAGGCGGCGGAGTCCTTCCAGAACGCCCGCGAGCTGATCTCGATCGAGCGCGGGAGCCATCTGTTCGTGGAGCCCGCGGTCCAGGGCTGGACGAGCGCGCACTCGTGGCTGATCGACTCGGCGTCGTGGATCTACGTCAACGCGCAGGCCACGGTGACGGTGGGAGCGCTGCTGTTCATCTACCTGATGCACAACCGGTCGTTCTACTTCGTGCGCAACATGCTGATGGTGGCCATGGGCATGGCGCTGGTCGGCTATGTCATCTTCCCGACCGCGCCGCCGCGGTTCCTCCCCGAGTGGGGCTTTGTGGACTCGGTGGCCAGCCTCACAGGCATCGCGCAGGACAGCGTGGCGGTCAACGCGCTGTTCAACCCCTTCGCCGCGGTGCCGTCCATGCACGTCGCGTTCGCCCTCATGCTGGGGTGGCCGTTGGCGCGGCTCGTGCGCCAGCCGCTGATCAAGGCGATCTGGCTGGCCTATCCGCTCCTGATCACGTTCGTGGTCGTGGCCACCGCCAATCACTTCCTGGTCGACGCCCTGCTCGGGGGGCTGGCGGCAGGCGCCTCGGCCTGGGCCGCGGATCGTCTCGGGCAGGTTCGCCCGGCCCTCTGGGCGTTCCGCCGGGCCGGCGCCGAGGCGACCGCCTGATGGCGCACCAGGACGCCGGACGCGGCGCGCCCGGGCCCGGGGACCTGTCGGTCCTCATGCGCAACCGGCTCATCGAGTCGCGCCTGACGCCCAACGCCATCTCGATGACCGGCCTGGTGCTGAACCTCGTGGCCGCCGTCCTGGTCTGGCAGCGCTACTTCTTCCTGGCCGGCGTCGCGTTCATCGCCGGCTCGGTGATGGACACCCTCGACGGGCGCTACTCGAGGATGTCGGGCAAGGGCACGCCCTTCGGCGCCTTCCTGGACTCGACGCTGGACCGCATGGAGGAGGGAGTGGTGCTCGCCGCGGTGGCGGCCTACTTCGCCTCGCGCGGCGACGAGCTGGCGGTGGCCGCGGTGGTGGTAGCGGTCCTGGGCTCGCTGATGGTCTCCTACACCCGCGCGCGGGCCGAGGCGCTCGGCGTGGAGTGCAAGGTCGGCATCGCCACCCGCCCGGTGCGGGTGGTGATCCTTTCGATCGGCCTGGTGTTTGCCCGGGGCGCCTCCCTGGGAGACTTCGAACTGCTGGCGCCGGCGGTGTACGTGCTGGCGGTCCTGACCGCCTTCACCGCCGGGCAGCGCATCTTCCACGTGCGCCGCGAGCTGGCGGCCGCCGGCGACGGCGGCAGCTTGTCGGCCGGCACCGCCTAGTCTTGTAACCAGGCGCCGCGGGCGGGGTGTGTTCCCCGCCCGATGCGCGGGCGCCAGTCAGAAGGGACGACTCAGTGAGCAAGATCGACGGCAAGACCGACGGGCGCACGGCCAACGGCGCAGCCCGCTACCGGCGCGACAAGGTTCGGGTCGCGATCATCGGCGTGGGGAACTGCGCCTCGTCCTTCGTGCAGGGCGTCGAGTTCTACCGTGACGCCGATCCGGCCCAGGTGGTGCCCGGCCTGATGCACGTCGAGCTGGGCGGGTACCACGTGGGCGACATCGAGTTCAGCGCGGCGTTCGACGTGGACGCCGCCAAGGTGGGCCGCGATCTCTCCGAGGCGATCTGGGCCGGCCAGAACAACACGTTCAAGTTCGCCGACGTCCCGAAGCTGGGGGTCCCGGTCCACCGCGGGATGACCCATGACGGCATCGGGCGCTACCTCTCGGAGAAGATCGAGAAGGCGCCCGGCCCCACCGACGACATCAGCCAGATTCTCAAGGACACCCACACCGACGTCGTCGTGTCGTATCTGCCGGTGGGCGCCGAGCAGGCGACCAAGTGGTACGTCGAGCACGTCCTCGACGCCGGCTGCGCGTTCGTCAACTGCATACCGGTGTTCATCGCCCGCGAGGAGTACTGGATCAGGCGCTTCGAGAAGGCCAACCTGCCCATCATCGGGGACGACATCAAGTCCCAGGTGGGAGCGACGATCGTGCACCGGGCGCTCGCGCGCCTGTTCGCCGACCGCGGGGTCAAGCTGCTGCGGACGTCGCAGCTCAACGTCGGCGGCAACATGGACTTCTACAACATGCTCGAGCGCGAGCGGCTGGAGTCCAAGAAGATCTCCAAGACCAACGCCGTCACCTCGATCCTCGACCACGAGCTGCCGGCGGACGACGTCTACATCGGCCCCTCCGACTACGTCCCGTGGCTGACCGATCGCAAGTGGGCCCACATCCGGGTCGAGGGACAGGCGTTCGGGGACGTGCCGCTGAACATGGAGCTCAAGCTCGAGGTGTGGGATTCGCCCAACTCGGCCGGCATCGTCATCGACGCGGTCCGCTGCTGCAAGCTGGCGCTCAACCACGGGGTCCGCGGCCAGCTCGACGGACCCAGCTCCTACTTCATGAAGTCCCCGCACACGCAGCGCCCCGACCACGAGGCGCGGGACCTGACCGAGAAATTCATCGCGAGGTACGCCGGCAAGCCGGGGACGCGGGCGCGCTCGACGCGGCGCACGACCGCCCGCGCCCGCGACTGACCGTCCCGCCGCGCGCGCCGCGCAGAGTGTCCCCGGGGACGCGCGGCCCCGGCCAGCTGGGCGCCCGACGCCCGATCGCCCGCTAACTATGCTCAGCCGGTGGCCGAGAGCTTCTCGATCGCACAGGTGACCCCGTACGTCTGGGAAGGCGGGCATGAGGTCAACGCGTACGTCGAGCGCCTGTCCGGCGAACTGGCGAGGCGAGGCCACCGCGTCGTGATCGTCGCCCCCTCCACCTCGCCGGGCCTGGTGCGGGAGTCGCGCGCGGCGATCCGCTCGGCGTCCGACGGAGCCGGCCAGCTGCTGCCGTCGGTCGGCGACCCGCCGGCGCTGCTGGGGGTGGGAGACGTCCTCCCGGTCGGCTCGGCCCGGCGCGGCGCCCGCTCGCTGCCGGTCGACGTCGCGCGAACGGTGGAGGAGGCCCTGACCGCGGGATCG
>DATFPO010000248.1:0-3929 GCA_035264745.1 Solirubrobacteraceae bacterium
AGCGGTGCGGCCGACCTCGTCGATGCGCACGAGCCGCTTCTCGCCGACGTAGGGACCGCCGCCCGTCACCGAGATGATGTAGCCGTCGATCTTGGCGACGGCGTCGTCGACGTTGTACATGTGGGGCTCGACGATCTGGACCAGGACCTCCTCGCCCTCGCGGAACGGCAGGGCGCGCTCCTCGACCTCCTCGCGGGTGCCCTCCAGGACGAGGTCGAAGTGGTCGAGCGGCAGGCCCTCGGAGCCCTCGAAGTGGAACCGCTTGCCGGTGTCCTGCTCGAGCTCCTTGAGCATCCGGGCGCCGTTGCCGGTGAACTGGGCCACCACCCGCGGGTGCATCCGCACCAGCATGGCCTCCGCGCGCCCTCGCTCGCGGGCGAGGTCGCCGAGGCGACGCTCGAACTCGATGGCGACCGTCTCCTCGGACAGGATCACCCCGTCGCCGTCGCAGGTGGGACAGGGGCGGGTCATGATCTCCCGCACTCCCTCGGTCACGTTCTGGCGGGTCATCTCCACCAGGCCCAGCGGCGAGATCTCCACCACGAAGGTCTTGGTGCGGTCCTCGTCCAGCGTTCGGCGCAGGGTCTTGAGGACGGCGTCCCGGTTGCGGGCGCGGGCCATATCGATGAAGTCGATGACGATGATCCCGCCGATGTCGCGCAGACGCAGCTGGTTGACCACCTCCTCGGCGGCCTCCAGGTTGGTCTTGGTGATGACGTCCTCCAGCCGGGCGGTCTTGCCCCGGCCGGTGTAGGAGCCACTGTTGACGTCGATCACCGTCAGCGCCTCGGCGTAGTCGATCATCAGGTAGCCGCCGCTGGGCAGATCGACCCGGCGCGACAGCGTGCCCTGGAGCACCGGCTCCACGCCATAGGCCTCGAACAGCGGGGTCTGGTCCTCGTAGAGCTCCACCCGCTCGACCAGCTCGGGAGCCGTGCGGGTGAAGAACGAGACCAGGCGCTGGTGCTGCTTGCGGTCATCGACCACCGCGCGCTCGAAGTGGGCCGAGAAGATGTCGCGCACCACGCGCACCGACAGATCGGCCTCCTGGAAGACCATGGCCGGGGCCTCGGACTCCTCGACGCGCTTCTGCAGGACCTCGTGGAGCTTGTAGAGGTAGAGCAGCTCGCGCTGGAAGTCCTTCCGCCTCCCCCCGTGGGCCGCGGTGCGGATGATCGCCCCGCCCCCGCGCAGGTCCAGGCCGGCCGCCTCGCGGCGCAGCCGGTCGCGCTCCTTGTCCTCCAGCCGGCGCGACACGCCGATTCCCTCTCCGGTGGGCGCGAACACCATGTAGCGCCCGGCGATGGTGAGCTCCATCGACAGCCGGGCGCCCTTGGACTTGAGCGGGTCCTTGACCACCTGCACCACGACCTCCTGCCCGGGCTTGAGCAGGTCGGTGATCCGGCGGCCGTCGCGCCCGCGGCCCCGCCGCGGGGTCTCGACGCCGGGCAGGACGATCTCGTCGACGTGCAGGAAGCCGTTCTTCTCCAGCCCGATGTCCACGAACGCGGCCTCCAGGCCGGCCAGCACGTTGTCGACGCGCCCCTTGTAGATGTTGCCCACGATCGAGCGCGCGCCGCGGCGCTCGAGGTACAGCTCCGCCACCCGGTAGCCCTCCGCCGGGTCCGGCTTGCGCCGTCGCCGGATGGCCGCCTTGGACGCCGGCTTGCCGGTCGCCTCCAGCAGCCCGACCCGCGTCTCGGCGCGGTCGACGCTGACCAGGACCTGCTTCTTCATGATCCGCGGCGCGTCACAGCAGACCCTGGACCTTGGGGCCGGACGTCAGCCTGCCCTGCACGTGGATGGACTGGAGCAGACCGATGGCCAGGAAGGTGACGATCACCGACGAGCCGCCGTAGCTGACCAGGGGAAGCGGGATCCCGGTGATGGGCATGATCCCGACGGTCATCCCCACGTTCACGAACACCTGGAACATCAGCATCGCGCTGATCCCACCGGCGATCAGCGCTCCGTAGAGGTTCTTGGCCATCGGCACTATGCGCAGCGATCTCCATATGAGCAGCGCGTAGAGCGACAGCAGGACAGCCGCCCCCAGGAAGCCGAAGGCCTCCCCCACCACCGCGAACACGAAGTCGGTGTGGTGCTCGGGGAGGAAGTTCAGCCGGGTCTGGGTCGCCTTCTGGGGGCCGCGGCCGGTCTTCTCCCCGGATCCGATCGCGATCCGGGACTGGTTCTGCTGGTAGCCCTGGGAGCGAGGGTTCTCGGACGGGTTCAGGAAGGCGGTGAGGCGATCCACCTGGTAGCCCTTGAGTACCGGCACCCCGACCGCCGGCGCGGCGACCACCGTGAGCACGATGGCGGTGGCCGCCAGGGCGCCCAGGGCGGCGAAGTGGCGCCAGTTCGTCCCGGCCACGAACAGCACCGCCACGCCGATCACCGCGTAGACGAGCCCGGTCCCCAGGTCGGGCTGGAGCATCACCAGCGCCGCGGGGAACAGGGCCGCGAGCATGATCCGCGACGTGGTGTCGCGGTCGCCGATCCGCCTCGTGCGGTCCACCAGGAAGGCCGACAGCGCCAGGATCAGCAGCAGCTTGCCCAGCTCGGAGGGCTGGAGGGAGAAGAACGGCAGGGAGAAGGACCGGCGCGAGCCACGCGTGGTGGTGCCCACCGCGACCACCAAGAGGATCAGGGCGATCATCGAGGTGTACAGCCCGTACTTGAGCTCGCGCAGCCGGGAGTAGTCGATCCGCGCCACCACCACCATCAGGATCAGGCCGACCAGCGCGTAGGCGGCCTGGCGGTAGAGGAAGTAGTGGGGCTGGCCCGGCACGTCGTCGCGGGTGGCGACGCCGAGAACCACCAGCGAGCAGACGACCAGGCCGATGGCCGCCAGGGCCAGCAGGGGGTCGAAGTGAAACTCGCGCCGGGGCGGCTGGGCGAGCTCGTCGACGCGCCGGTGGATGGGGCTGCGGGGCGGGACCGTGCTCATCGGGTGTGGGAGGAGCCGACCACCAGCTGCTTGGCGACGTTGAACCACTGGGACAGGATCAGGCGGGCCGCGGGAGCGGCGGCGGACGCGCCCCATCCGCCCTGCTCGACGGTCACCGCGACCACGATTGGCCCCTTGCCCCCGGCCGCCGGGGCGTAGCAGACGTACCAGGACTGGTCGCCCCAGCCCGGGCGCTCCGCGGTGCCGGTCTTGCCCATGACCCGGTACGGAAACCCCTTGAACACGTCGGCTGAGGTGCCGGGTGGGGTGCCGGCGGCGAGCTCCAGGCCGTTGAGGATCGCCTGGCGGTTGTACTCGTTGATCTTCACCCGCCGGCTGGGCGGCGGGTCGACCTGCTGGAGCAGCCGGCCGGCGGCGTCCTCGATGCGCATGCCGATGTGGGGCGTCACCACCCGCCCGCCGTTGGCGATCGTCGAGTACGCGACCGCCATCTGCAGCGGCGTGGCCTGGAGGTCGCCCTGGCCGACCGCGAAGTTGACGTTGTCGCCGATGGACCAGGGGCGGTCGGTGAGCTTGTGGCGGTACAGCCGATCGCGCCACGCCGGGGTAGGGACCAGTCCGTCGGTCTCGCCCGGGAGGTCAATGCCGGTCGGTCGGCCCAGGCCCAGCCGTTTGGCCCACTTCTGCAGCGGGTGGCCGGGAGCCGAGTCCAGCCGAGCCCCCATGATGTAGAAGAAGACGTCCGAGGAGACCTGGAGGGCGGTGGGAAGGCTGACGGTCCCGTGCGCCGTCCCGCCGGCGTTCTGAAACACGATGTTGCCGATCTGGACCGAGCCGGGGTCGTCGATGTAGGTGTCCGGGGTGATCACGCCCGACTGGAGGGCGGCCACCGAGGTGATGGGCTTCATGGTCGAGCCGGTCGGATAGAGGCCGTCGATCGCCCGGTCCACCAGCGGCGCGCCGGTCTCCACGCTGTTGAGCTTCTTGAAGGTGGACTCCTTGAGGGGCTTGGCGAACA
>DATFPO010000249.1:0-2714 GCA_035264745.1 Solirubrobacteraceae bacterium
CTCGCTGGTCGAGACGGCGCAGCGCCTGGGCGCCAAGGGCCTGGTCTGGGCGTTCGTGGAGGACGGCGGCGGGTGGCGCTCCCCGGTGGCGAGGTTCATGGCGCCGGAGGAGATGGTCGCGGTGGCGGCGCGCCTCGACGCCGGACCCGGGGACCTGCTGCTGGCCGTGGCCGACGACCCGGCGGTGGCCAGCGGCGTCCTGGGCGCCCTGCGCCTGGACCTGGCCGACCGCCTGGGGCTGGTCTCCGAGGCTCGCCACGACCCCCTGTGGGTGGTCGACTTCCCGATGTTCGCGTGGAACGGGGACGAGGAGCGCTGGGACTCGCTGCACCACCCCTTCACCCAGCCGGTCGGCTCCCTGGACGACCCGGCGTCGCTGCGCTCACGGGGCTACGACCTGGTCCTGGACGGGTTCGAGATCGGGGGCGGCTCGATCCGAACCCACCGCCTGGACGTCCAGCAACGGGTGTTCGAGCTGGTGGGCATCGGGGCCGAGGAGGCCCAGCAGCGCTTCGGGTTCCTGCTCGACGCCCTGCGCTACGGCGCCCCCCCGCACGGCGGCATCGCCCTGGGGTTGGACCGCATAGTCGCGTTGATTGCCGGGTGGCGGACGGCCCGCGAGGTCAACATCCGCGAGAGCATCAGCTTCCCCAAGACCGCGACCGGGCAGGACCCCCTCACCGGGGCGCCGGCGCCGGTGGACCCGGCTCAGCTGCGCGAGCTGGGCCTGCGGGTCGAGCGCCCGCCCGGCTCGACGGCCTGACGCCCGGATCGCGCCGGCGTTCGCCCGCCGTACAAACCCGCGGGCGAAATCTTGGACGCCGGGCGAACGACAGCGCCGGCCGCGGGGGCGATCCTCTCATCGCGCGGTGCGTCCCGCGCGAGCCGCCCCTGGCCCGCGCGGTTCATGCCCGTGGACCGTTCCAGCCCGACCGGAAAGGACAGCCTTGAAGCCGACCCTGACCGATTCGCTCGTCGCGGTGGACACCGTGTGGGTGATCGTGGCCGCCGTCCTGGTCATGCTCATGCAGGCCGGGTTCCTGCTCCTGGAGATCGGGTTCTCGCGCCAGAAGAACGTCGGCACCGTGGTCGCCAAGGTGCTGGCCAACTTCTCGATCTGCGCGCTGTGCTACTGGGCGGTCGGGTTCGCGCTGGCCTTCGGCGGCGCCGGGGCGCTGTGGGGGACCCACGGCACGTTCCTGGGCACCAGCAACGGCGACCTGTTCCCGGCGATGTCGGCCTCCGACGCGGTGGTCCCGGCCAAGTTCTTCTTCCAGTTCGTGTTCTGCGCGGTGTCGCTGGCGATCGTTTGGGGGACGACGCTCGAGCGGATCAAGTTCGGGGCCTACCTCATCTACGCCGTCGTCTTCTCGACGCTGATCTACCCGGTCGTGTCGCACTGGATCTTCGGCGGCGGCTGGCTGGCCCACAACATCGGGATGCAGGACTTCGCCGGATCGACCGTGGTCCACCTCATCGGCGCCACCGGGGCATTCGCCGCGCTGCTGCTGCTGGGACCGCGCCAGGGCAAGTACGGCAGCGACGGCAAGCCCAACGTGATCCCGGGTCACAGCATGCCGCTGGTCGGCCTGGCCGTGTTCATCCTGTGGTTCGGGTGGTTCGGGTTCAACCCAGGCTCCACCCTGGGGGCGGTAGGAGGGCGCTTCGCCGAGGTCGTGGTGGTCACCAACCTGGCCGCCGCCGCCGGCGTGGTCGGCGCGATGGCCACGATCTACGCGATCACCCGCAGCTTCGACATCGGCATGACCGGCAACGGCGCCATCGCCGCGCTGGTGGCGATCACCGCCCCGTCCGGCTACGTCGAGTTCTGGGCCGCCCCGATCATCGGCGTGATCGCCGGGGTGATCGTGGTGCTGTGCGTGATCGCCATCGACCGCGTGCTAGACGACCCGGTGGGGGCGCTGTCCGCGCACGGCGTGGCCGGGGTGTGGGGGACGCTGTCGTGCGGCCTGTTCACCTCGACACGGCTGGCGAAGCTGAACGGGATCGGCGAGCCCGGCCTGTTCTACAACGGGTCGTTCCACCAGCTCGGGGCCCAGGCGCTGGGGGTCGTGGCCGCCTTCGCCGCGGTGTTCACCGTCTCGTTCCTGGTCTTCTTCGTCATCAAGGCCACCTACGGCCTGCGGGTGAAGCCCGAGGAGGAGCGCTACGGCCTCGACATCGTCGAGCACGGCATGTGGGGCTACCCCGAGCAGTTCATGCCCGTGCCCGGCTCCGAGTACCACCCGCCGGCCCCGCCCGCGCGGCGCCCGACGCCGCGGCCGGTGCCCATCGGGATCACGGCCGGAGGGGACGGCCGCTAACCCGTGCGAGACCCAAGGAGCACAGCCATGAAGAAGATCGAGGCCATCATCCGTCCGGAGCGCCTGCAGTCCGTCCAGGATGCGCTGGACGAGCTGGGGGTCAGCGGGCTCACCGTCTCCGACGTGATGGGCTGCGGCCGCCAGAAGGGCTATACCGAGCAGTACCGCGGATCCCGGGCGAACATCTCGCTGCTGCCCAAGATCAAGATCGAGTCGGTCGTACCCACCGACGTCCTCGAGCAGACCGTCGACGCGATCACCGCGGCCGCGTACACCGGCGAGACCGGCGACGGGCGGCTGTTCGTGATCGACGTGGACGACGCGGTGCGCATCCGCACCGGGGAGCGCGGAGAGGAGACCGTCCGTCACGAGGCCCCCGTGGGCTGGGGG
>DATFPO010000250.1:0-3329 GCA_035264745.1 Solirubrobacteraceae bacterium
AGGTGGTTCTTCGAGGTCGGCGTCCACGAGGCCACCTCCGAGCGCCTGCGCTGGATGCGCGCTCTGGCCTGCCGGGCGTACTGGACCGCGCTGGAGGGACCGCCGGGCGTGGTTCACCTCAACTTTCCCCTGTCCGAGCCGCTCGTCCCGGACGGCCCGTTGCCCGACGACTCCACCGGGCGCCCGGACGGGGCGCCGTGGGTGCGCTCGGTCCGCGCCGGCCACGACCCCGGCCGGATCGTCGAGCTGGGCCGGGAGCTCGTGGGCGACGCCCGGCGGGGCGTGGTGGTGGCGGGTCGGCTGCCCGGCGACGCCGCGGTCGGCGGCGCGCTGGCCGCAGCCTGTGCCGACGCCGGCCTCCCCCTCCTGGCCGACCCGCTCTCGGGCGCGCGCCGGGGGGTGGCGGCCATCGCCCATTACGACGCGCTGCTGCGAGTCGGCGGGTTTCGCGACCGCCTTCGTCCCGAGGCGGTGCTGCGCGTCGGCGACCTGCCCACGTCCAAGCCGTTGCGCGGGTGGCTTGCCGGTCTGGACGGCGTCCCCCAGGTGGCGATCGCCGGCGCCCCCGTGGCGGCGGACCCCGCCGCCGTGGTCGGCGCCTCGGTCCTGGGCGACCCGGCCGGACTGGTGGGTGTCGTCGCCGAGCTGGAGCGGCCGGATCCCGGCTGGCTGGCGAGCTGGCGGGAGTCCGACGCCCGGGCGGCGCGGGCGATTCACGCCGGTCTCGACGGCGCGCTCTCCGAGCCGCTGGTGGCGGCCCGGCTCGGGGCCGGGCTGCCCGCCGATGCCACCCTGGTGGTCGCCTCCTCGATGCCGGTCCGCGACGTCGAGACCTTCTTCCCGGCGCGCGACCCACCGCCCCGCGTGCTCGCCAACCGAGGCGCCAACGGCATCGACGGCACGGTCTCGACCGCGTTCGGCGTCGCGGCGGCCGACGGCGGGCCGGTCGTCCTGCTGATCGGCGACGTCGCGCTGGCCCACGACGTCGGCGGCCTGCTGTGCGCCTCGCGCCTGGGGCTGAGAATCACCGTGGTGCTGCTCAACAACGACGGCGGCGGCATCTTCCACTTCCTGCCGGTGGCCCGCGAGCGCGACGTCTTCGAGCGTCACGTCGCCACCCCGCACGGGCTCGACTTCTCCCGGGCCGCCGCGCTGTACGGCTGCGACCACCGGCCGCTGGCGAACGCCGACGAGCTCGAGCCCGCGCTTCAGCGCGCCCTGGACGCGCCGCGCACCACGATCCTCGAGGTCAGGACCGATCGCCGCGACAACCTGGACCTCCACCGCCGGCTCTGGGACGACGTCGCCGGCGTCCTATAACGGGCGGCACCCAAGCAGCTCGCCCAGCGCTGCGGAGAGGCCAAGGTTGGGCGGCGACGGCCGCCGGGCGCGCGCCGCTCAGGTCGCCAGTATCGGCAGCAGCGCCTCGAGCTTGACCTCGGTCTCGGCCAGCTCGGCCGCCGAGTCCGAGTCGCGCACCACCCCGACCCCGGCGTAGCAGCGGGCGAGCCGGCCGTCCAGCAGCGCGCAGCGCAGCCCGACGCAGAACTCGCCGTCCTCCGCCGAGTCGCTCCAGCCGATCGCCCCCGCGTACCACCCGCGGTCCATCCCCTCGAGCGCCGGTATCAGGCCCAGGGCCACCTCGCGCGGCTCGCCTCCCACGGCCGGCGTGGGATGCAGGATGCCGACCAGGTCCACCACTCCGGTGGGCTCGGCCAGCTGGGCCCGGATCGGCGTGCCCAGGTGCTGCACGTTGGCCATCCTGACCAGCTCGGGCTCCGGGGCCGCCGCCACCCAAACCGAATGGGGCCCGAGCGTTCGCTCGATGCGGCGGGCCACGATCGCGTGCTCCTCACGGTCCTTGGCGCTTCTGAGCAGCTGCTCGCCGAGATGGTCGTCGACCGCCGGATCGGCGCTGCGGCGGATGGTGCCCGCCAGGGCCACCGTGCTGGCCCTCTGCCCCTCCCGCCGGACCAGCAGCTCGGGCGAGGCCCCCAGGAAGGCGGCGTCCGCCCGGGCCACGCAGAACGAGTAGCAGCCGGGAAACGCCTCGCGCAGGACGCCGAACGCGGCAGCCGGGTCGTGGTCGGCGCCGGCGTGCACGTCCACCTCCCGGGCCAGCACGAGCTTCTCGAGCTCACCCGCCCGGATGCGCTCGACCGCGCGGCTCACCGCCGACTCGTAGTGCTCGGGAGGCATGGCCCCCATGACCCGGCTGCGCACCGCCGGGTCGGGGTCGGGCAGCGGCAAGGGCGGCGCCCGCAGCTCGCTCACGCGCGCCTCCAGGCTGGCGACCAGCTCAGCGGGCACGTCGTCGGGGGCCACCAGCGCGGTCAGGGTGAGCCGGACGTCGCGATCGCGGCGGGCGACGGCCACCTCCGGCACGGTCAGGGCCGCGGGCGGGAAGCCCTCCCACGCGGGGGTGCCGGCCACCTGAGGCGCGAAGCCGAAGCCGCCCACGGCCACCAGGCCGGCGCCCGCCGGGCCCTCGACCGGCCCCGTCACCGCGGCCGCGGCGACCGCCCGCCAGCGCTGGGCGACCTGCGCGAAGCGTCCGGGCCCGGCCGCCTCGACGGCCAGCGCGCTCCCCAGCCCGGCCAGCGCGGCGCCGCCGCGCTCGGGCTGCTCGAAGCAGAACAGCGGCTCGCGCGGGCGCCGCGAGGCGAAGGCCACGGCGGTGGGATCGACATCGCCCTCCACCGGCACGGTGAGCGAGACCGCCACCGGTGCGCCGCTGGCCCGGGCGCGAACCAGCGCCGCCTCGACCCGCTCGCCCAGGCAGGTGTGCGCGGCCTCCCCGATTCGGGGACCGCCGCGGCTGGCCAGGGCGATGGTCACCGGACGGCGTGCGGCTAGGTCTCGCCGCGTCCGCGCGAGATCGCGATCTCGCCGGTGCGCACCATCTCGATCAGCCCGAACGGACGCACCAGTTGCTCGAAGGCCTCGATCTTCTCGTCGGTCCCGGTGATCTCGATCATCAGCGCGCGACGGCTCACGTCCACCACGTTGCCGCGGAAGATGTTGGCGATCTGCATCACCTCTCCTCGCGCCGGCCCGTCGGCGGCGACCTTGAACAGCGCCAGTTCGCGGGCCACCGCGTCCTGAGGCTCGAGGTCGCGGATCTTGAGCACGTTGACCAGCTTGTGCAGCTGCTTTGTCACCTGGTCGATCGGGTGCTTGGCGCCGTCCACGGTGAGGGTGACCCGCGAGACGGACTCGTCGTCGGTGGGCCCGACCGCCAGGGTGTCGATGTTGAAGCCTCGGCGCGCGAACAGGCCGGCGATCCGGGTCAGCACGCCGGGCTTGTTCTCGACCAGGATCGACAGGAT
>DATFPO010000251.1:0-5512 GCA_035264745.1 Solirubrobacteraceae bacterium
GATACCCGCGCCGGGCGAGCGGCGATCCACCCCGCCGGCCGAGCGGGGGCCCGAGCTAGGCTTCCCTGCCGAAATGCGACCGACCCCCTCCAAGTCGTCTCCCCGGACCGATGCCCCGGCCGACCGCCGGTCGTGGCCGAACCTGTTCGTGGTCGGGGCGCCGAGGTCGGGGACCACCTCCCTGTGGCGCTGGCTGGGGGCGCACCCGGAGATTTTCATGGCGCCCGTCAAGGAGCCGCGGTTCTTCTCCGGCAACCGCTCACACCGCTCGGTCGACGACCGTGACTCTTACCTGCGCCTGTTCGACGGCGCCCGCGGCGAGAAACTGCGGGGCGAGGCCACGCCTTCGTACCTGTGGAGCAAGCGGGTGGCGAAGGCGATCCACGGGTTCAGCCGGGAGGCGCGGATCGTCATCTCGCTGCGCGAGCCGGTGGACTGGACCCATTCGGCCTACCTGCGCAACCTCGAGGACGGAATCGAGGATCGCACGTTCCTGGAGGCGCTCAGCGACGACCTCGCGCATCGCCACGCCGCCCCCCACCGCTCGCCCTACGTCCGTCCCGCGCTCTACGCGCGGTCGGTCGAGCGCTATCTCCAGACCTTTGGTGACCGGGTGACCGTGCTGTTCTTCGAGGATCTCGCGGCCGACCCGCGCGGGACCATGCGCGGCCTCTACGGAGCTCTCGGGGTCGATCCGGGCTTCGCGGACAGGTTCGACCCCAAGCCGCAGAACCAGTACGCCCTGCCCCGCAATGCGGCGGTCAAGCGACTGTTGGCGGGCCGCCGCCTGGCACGGGGGCTCATGCCATCCCGGCTGCGGCAGCGCCTGTTCAACGCGATGATGACGCCGGCGCGCAAGCCCGAGCCCGACCCGGAGTCCGTACGGGTGCTGCGCGAGGTCTACGAGCCGGACGTGGCGGCCCTGCAGGTGCTGCTGGACCGCCGGCTCCCGCCGGCCTGGGAGAGGCGCTTCCCCGGGCTGCGGGCCGCGTCGATGGCCCGGTCGCCGGGCTGACCGACACACCCAACCGGACTACGCGCCCCGGTCCGCCATCGGGCGCCCGGAGCGAGGATCGGCCCCGCTATCGTGAGACGGTGATGGCCGGGATGGTGTGCGGAAACTGCTCGTCCCAGAATCCGGACGGTGCGCGCTTCTGCATGAACTGCGGATCGCCGCTCCAGCTGCGCTGTCCGTCGTGCGGCGAAGCCGTCCCTCCCGAGGCCCGCTTCTGCATGAACTGCGGCGCCCAGGTCCGCCAGGGAACCCCCGCGCCGGCTCCCACCGCCGAGCCGCGCGGCGCCTCGGGCCCGGTCACCGTCGCGGTGCCGACGCGGCCGGGCACGCCGGCGGAGGAGCGCCGCCAGGTGAGCGTCCTGTTCGCGGACCTCTCCGGCTACACCGCGGTGGCGGAGCGAATGGACCCCGAGGCCGTCAAGTCGATGGTGGATCGCTGCCTGCGACGGCTCGGCGAGGAGGTCGTGCGCTTCGGCGGCACGGTCGACAAGTACATCGGCGACAACGTGATGGCGCTGTTCGGCGCCCCGGTTGCCCATGAGGACGACGCCGAGCGCGCCGTCAGGGCCGCGCTGGGCATGCAGGCCGCGATGGAGGAGCTCAACGTCGAGGCCGAGTCGTCCTACGGCGTCTCCTTCGCCCTGCGCGTCGGGGTCAACACCGGCGAGGTGCTGGCCGGCGCCGTGGGGGACGCCTACACCGTCACCGGCGACACGGTCAACGTCGCGGCCCGGCTGCAGGCCGCGGGCCGGCCCGGGACGATCACCGTGGGCGAGCGCACGGTCCGGGCCACCGAAGGAGCGATCGAGTACCGCGACATGGGGCCCCTCCAGCTCAAGGGCAAGGCGGAGCCGGTTCCCGCCTGGCAGGCCGTCGGCGTCACCGCGGCCCAACCGCTGCGGCGGCCGGCGATCAGAAGCGAGTCGCCCCTGGTGGGGCGCAGCGACGAGCTCGAACTGCTGGAGTCGATCTACAACCGGATCAACCGCGAGCGCCGCCCCCACCTGGTCACCCTGATCGGGCAGGCGGGCGTGGGGAAGTCGCGGCTGCTGCGCGAGTGCCAGCGCCTGCTCGCGGGGATGGACCCCGCGCCAGTCCTGCACGAGGGGCGCTCCCCTCCCTACGGCTCCAGCATCGTCTTCTGGGCGCTGGGCGAGGTCCTGCGCGCGGAGTGCGGCATCGTCGACGGCGACCCCGCCGAGGTGGCATGGCAGAAGCTGTCCAGCCACGTGGCCGAGCTGCTGGCCGAGGCGCCCGACGAGGCCGAGGAGACCAGCGAACGCAAGGCGGCGTTGATCGGGCGGCTGCTGGGTATCACCGAGGCGCCCCAGGGCCCGGCCATCGAGATGGACGACCCCCAGCGGGTGCGCGAGAGCTTCTTCTCGGCGGTGCGCTCGGTGGTCGAGGCGATGGCCCTGCAGCGACCGCTGGTCCTGGCCTTCGAGGACATCCACTGGGCCGACGACGGGATGCTCGACCTGATCGAGTACCTGGCCCAGTGGGTCCGCGCTCCGGTCATCCTGCTCTGCCTGGCGCGGGATGAGCTGCTCGAGCGCCGCCGGAGCTGGGGCGGAGGGCGGCGCAGCGCGTCGAACATCTTCCTCGAGCCGCTCTCGGGCACCGAAACCCGCGACCTCATCGCGGCGCTGCTTCCCGAAGGCGACGACGAGCAGCTGGTGGCCACCGTGGCCGAGCGGGCCGGAGGCAATCCGTTCTTCGTCGAGGAGATGGTTCGGCTCCTGCGCGAGCACCACCGCGGCGAGGGCGAGGAGCTGCCGGACACCGTGCAGGCGCTGCTGACCGCGCGGCTGGACTCTCTGGAGCCCTTCGAGCGCCGGGTGGTCCAGCAGGCCGCGGTGGTCGGACGCACGTTCTGGGAGGACCTGCTGGAGCCGGTGGCGCGCGAGGAGGGCGACGACCTGCGCGCCGCCCTCGCCGCCCTGCGCGAGAAGGACATCGTGGTGGCCGGCGCGGGGGGGCGCCTGGCCGGGCAGCCCGAGCTGGCCTTCAAGCACGTCCTGATCCGGGACGTCGCCTACGGCATGCTTCCCAAGTCGGTGCGGGCCCGCAAGCACTTCGAGGTGGGCGGCTTCATCGAGCAGCGAATGGGTGACCGCACAGACGAGGTCGTCGCGCTGCTGGCCGAGCACTACGGGCGCGCGGCGGCGCTGGCGGATGAGGCCCGCCTGGCGCCCGACGAGCGGGGGCCGATCCACGAGAAGGCGGTGCGCTTCCTGGAGGCCGCGGGCGACGCCGCCGCCGCCTTCTATTCCAACCCCGAGGCGTTCGCGCACTATCAGCAGGCGCGCGAGCTGTTCGACCGGACCAGCCCCGGACGGGCGGCCGCGGACGACGAGGACACCCTGGCCAGGATCGGCGAGAAGCAGGGCGACCTGGCGCTGCGCCTGGGTCGCGTCGACGCGGCGATCGACGCATGGACCGAGTGCCTGGAGTACCACCGCGGCCGCGAGGACCTCGAGCGGGTGGCCGACCTGCACCGCAAGATCGGTGCGGGCCTGTGGCACAAGGGCGAGCGCAAGCAGGCCATCGAGCATCACCAGAAGGGCATCAACCTGCTCAAGGACGGGCCTCCGGTCATCGAGCTCGTGCGCCTCTACGAGGAGGCCGCGTGGCTCTACATGCAGACCGGAGACAACATGCTGGCCATCTACGCCGCCGAGAAGTCACTGCGGCTGGCCGAGCGGCTCGGGGAGACGCGGGCCGCCAGCCGCGCGCACGGGATCTTCGGGCGCGTGTTCGGCCGGATCGGGGACGCCGCCAAGGCGCGCGAGAACCTCGAGCGCTCGGTCGAGCTCGCGCGCGGCTCGGACAAGGGCGAGACCATCCTGGCCCTGCTGGCGCTGGGGCATCACCTCGAGACCTTCGAGGCCGCCTACCCCGCCGCCGAGCAGGCCTACGCCGAGGGGCTGGCGCAGGCCGAGCAGGTGGGCGACGTGCCCGACCAAGTCGAGCTCCAGTCGGCGCTGGCCTGGCTTGCGGTGTACCGGGCCGACTGGGACGCCGTCCAGCGGGCCTGCGACGCGGCGGCCGAGCTTTCGGAGCGCGAGGGCCTGGTGGGGAAGCTCTGCCTCCCGTACACGCTGCGTGCCGTGCTGCACTGGCGCGACGGCGAGTGGGACGAGGCGGAGCGCCTCTACCGCCGCGCGCACGAGCTGGCCGAGCAGGTGGGCTGGTCCGAGGTGGCCTTCTCCGCCCTGTTCGGATTGGCGCTCACGCTGCGCGACCGCGGCGACCCCGGCGGAGCGGTCACCGCCCTGGCGCAGGCGCTGGACGTGTGCGAGCGCGCCGGTCTGATCGCCCAGTCGATCCAGGCCAGCTCGGCCCGGGCGGTGACGCTGTCGCTGGCCGGCAAGGACGAGGCGGCACGGGAGGCCGCCGAGGAGGCGGTGGAGCTGGCCGAGCGCCTGCACTACCCGATCGGCGGTGCGGCGGCGATGGAGGCCGACGGCGCGACCGCCGATCCACCCGAGGCGGCGCGGTGCCTGCGAGAGGCCACCCGGCGCTGGGAGGCCCTCGGGCGGCCGCTCGACGCTGCCCGCTGTCGGCTGCTGCTCGGGCGCGCGCTGCAGGCCGAGGACCCGGCGGCGGCCGCCGAGGTCCTCGCGGAGGTGCGCGAGACCTACGAGCGCCTGCGCGTCGTCCACCAGGCGCAGCGCGCCGGCGAGCTGGCCGCGACGGCCTGAGCCGGCGGCAGCGCGCCCCTTGCCGATCGCCCGCAGCCCTGGCCGGCGCCCCCTGCTGGTCACGGCGCTCGTGCTGAGCGCAGCCGCAGCGGGCTGCGGCGGCGGCCCGGCCGCCGAGCCTCGGAGCGGGACGCGCTCGTCCGGCCCACCGTCGCATACCCGTCCGGCGGCCCGCGGCCTGTCGCCGGCGCAGCAGGTGGGCCAGGCGCTCATCCTGTCCTTCGAGGGGCCCACGGTGCCCGGCTACGTCCAGCGGGCGCTGCGCGAGGGACGGGTGGCCGGCGTCATCCTGTTCGCCGACAACATCGTCTCTCCCGGTCAGCTCCGGAGGCTCACCGCGACGCTGCAGCGCGCCTCCGGTCACGGCGCCCTGATCATGGTGGATCAGGAGGGCGGGCCGGTCGAGATTGTGCCCTTCGCCGCTCCAGCCGTCGGGCAGGCCCGCCAGGAGACCGCGCAGGAGGCGGCGGTGCAGGCGTCGGCCGCGGGCCGAGAGCTGCGATCGCTGGGCGTGAACGTCAACCTCGCCCCGGTCGCGGACGTCCCCTCGGTCGACGGGGCGGCGCTCGCCGGGCGCGCCTTCGCGGGCGAGGCCGGCGCGGTGGCGGCCCGGGTCACGGCGGCGGTGCGGGCCTACGACGCGGCAGGCGTCGGCTCCACCGCCAAGCACTTCCCCGGCCTGGGCGCCGCACGAGCGAACACCGACCAAGCTCCGGTCACGATTCCCTTCCTGACCTCGCAGGACCTCGCGCCGTTCAAGGCGGCCGTGGCCGCCGGCGTGCCGCTGGTCATG
>DATFPO010000252.1:0-24006 GCA_035264745.1 Solirubrobacteraceae bacterium
CTACCGCGAAATCAGCCAGGTCCTCGGGCTGGAGGTGGGGGGCTCGGGCGAGCAGGTCGGACATGCGCTGGCCGAGCACGTCCGGGGCCTGGTTCGCCGTCTGGGGCTGCCCGGCCGGCTATCCGAGGTGGGGGTGCCCGAGGACGGCATCCCGGCGCTGGTGGAGGGCGCCGAGGGCGACGGCTGCACGCTGGTCAACCCCCGCGAGCCGACCGCCGAGGACTTCGCGCGCCTGTACCGCAGCGCGCTGTAGCGCGCTGCGGATCGCGGCTGGGTCAGCGGCGGTCGGCGCGCCTGGCCAGCTCGCGCTTGGCGGTCTTGCGAAAGCGCCGCACCTTGGACGCGTTGAGGCGGTAGCGCGCCAGGGTCGAGGCGGGCGGAAGCTCGAAGCCTCCGATCAGGCGGTGGGGGACCAGCGCCCATCCGTCCTCATCCGCGATGAGATCGCCGCGAACCTGGAAGTTGCGCTGCCAGGAGAAGTCCGGGGCGTGATCGTGGGCGGTAAGGCATGCCAGCCCGGGCTGCAGCGGCGACCCCTCCGCGGCGCGCTCGATCCGGATCAGGCCCGCCCGCCGATCCGGCTGGATCGGGACGCGGACCGAGAACGGGAAGCCGTCGGGCGCCACTAGGGACAGGACCGCGGTCCGGTAGCGCCGGCCCATCTCCTCGATGCGATCGTCCCACGCGGTGGCGCCGCCCTCCGGGTCGGCGTGCCCGTGCTCGGGTTCCCGGGAGTGGCCGGAGCGAACCTCCTCCATGTGGGCCCCCAGCAACTGCGGCTCGGCGGTCATATCGCCGCGGGGCCACACGTAGACCCGCTCCGGGCGCACCCGGACGTAGATCCGGGTGAAGTACCAGTTGAACAGCCGCCTGATCGGTCGGGGCGGCATCATCGACTCGGTCGCCGGCAGCTTCTCCAGCGACTCCCGCTCGTAGCGACGGCGGTTGGCGTCGAGGTCACGGTCGTCGACCTCCGCCGTCCCCTGCACCAGCACCGTGGGCGGATCGTCCAGCCCGCTGCCAGTGGGGTCGGAGAACAGCAGTCCGATCTGCGGGTTGGCGCGGGCGTCCCGCGCCTTCTTGGGATAGCCCAGGCCGGTGGTCACGTCGATGGTCGCCTGCCCGGGCCGGCAGAACGGGATCACCGGCCAGGTGATCGGCTGGCCGCGTCCGTCGAGCGTCGTGTATTCGGTGGTGATGAAGCGATGGAAGACGTGCTGGACGTCGTCGGGGAGCGTGGCCGTCACGCCCGCAAGCGTATAGTCGGCGAGGCCGGCCGACGGCGCTCCGCTTCGGCTCAGCCCTCGTACCCCGGCTCGTCCGGGAGCACCACCCGCGCCGTCTCCCCGGAAACGACCATGCGGGGCTGGACCGGCACCACCTCGCTGTCCCGCGCGTGCGCCAGCAGCGCCTCGGCGGACGGGAACCCCGCCAGCTGCTCGAGGTGCTTGATGGTCGGGAAGACCAGGAGTATCCGGCCCGCCCCGTGGGCCTCGAGCGCGGCCGCCGGCGTGAACCAGCGTGCGTCCACGGTCTCTCGGCCGTCGGGCCGAGGCCGCGCTGCCCGCGGCGCGCTGGCCAGGAAGAAGTGCGTGTCGAAGCGGATCCTGACCTCGGCCGGGGTTATCCAGCGCGAGTACTTGACCAGCGCGGCGGGTCCGTCGATCTGCACCCCCGCCTCCTCGGCGAGCTCCCGGACGGCCGCGGCGCGGTGCGCGGTGTCGCCCTCGCCCTCACCGGCGTCCACCGCGCCGCCCGGGAACACCCACGCCCCGCCCATGAACCGCGCCGCCGGATTGCGCTTGACCAGCAGGAGCTCGAGTCCGCTGTCCCCGCCGCGCAGGAGGATGACCGAGGCGGCCTGGCGGGGGACCGTCGGCTCGCCGGGGTTGTACTCCTCGCCGGAGCGCTGGAGAGCGTCGCGGTCGACCTCCACTCGCCCCACCCTACTGGGGCCGGCGTCGGGGTCACCATCGCTACGCTACGCGGCGGTGGAGGCCGGAACCGCCCAGCTGTGGATCTGCACCTCGTGCGGGTTCATCTACGACCCGTCCGAGGGCGACCCCGACGGCGGCATCGCCCCGGGCACCAGGTTCGAGGACATCCCCGACGACTGGTTCTGTCCCGTGTGCGGCGCGCGCAAGCGCGACTTCGAGCCCTACGAGGACTAGGCCGCCGAACCCGCGGTGGCGTCTGGAGCCGGTGGTCTAGGCCACCGCGGCCTGGGGCCGCCCGGCTTGCTGCGCCGTGGCCTCGGTGATCGCCTCTGCGGTGATCTCGACCAGGCGGCGAAGCTCGGGCTCGCCGATCCCAAGGGGCGGCATCAGGACGACCACGTCGCCGAGGGGGCGGATGATCGCCCCCCGGCGGCGGGCGGCCAGGGCCACCTGGTGGCCCATGCGCGCCTCGACCGGGAACCCCGCCAGCTCGACGCCGACCATGAAGCCCCGCTGGCGCACCTCGCCGACCCCCTGCAGCGGTTCGACGTACCGCTCCAGCCAACGGCGCAGCAGCTTGATCTTGACCTGGAGGCGGTCGATCGTCCGCTCCTCCTTGAACACGTCGAGCGAGGCCAGCGCGGCGGCGCAGGCCAGGGGGTTGGCGGTGTAGGTGTGGCCGTGGAAGAACGTCCTGAACTCGGCGTGCTCGCCGAGGAACCCCTCGTAGACGCGCTCGGTGGTGAGCGTCGCGGCCAGCGGCAGGTACCCGCCGCTCAGGCCCTTGGACAGGCACAGGAGGTCGGGAACCACGCCCTCGTGCTGGCAGGCGAACATCCGCCCGGTGCGTCCGAACCCGGTCGCCACCTCGTCGCAGATGAGCAGGACGCCGTGGCGATCGCACAGCTCGCGGACACGCCGGACGTAGCCCTCGGGCTGGAGGAGCATCCCCGCGGCGCCCTGGACCAGCGGCTCGAGGATGACCGCCGCCACCCGCTCGCCGTGCTCCGCGAGCAGCGCCTCCATGTGATCGGCGTCGCCGGGCACGGCAGCCCAGGCGTCGAACAGCAGCGGCCGGTACAGCGAGTGGAACAGGTCGATGCGGCCGACCGAGACGGAGCCGATCGTGTCCCCGTGGTAGGCGTCGCGCAGGCAGACGAAGCCGGTGCGGGCGGGCTCGCCGCGCTGCTGCCACCACTGGAAGGCCATCTTGAGGGCCACCTCGGCCGCGGTCGAGCCGTTGTCGGAGAAGAACACCCGGCTCAGCCGGCCCCCGCCGGGCGAGTCGCTCCCGGGCGCGATCTCGACCAGGCGACGCGCCAGCTCGATGGCGGGGCGGTGGCTGAGGCCCAGCATGGTGGTGTGGGCCACCCGCTCGAGCTGGAGGCGGATCGCCGAGTCGATCAGGTGATGGCGATGGCCGTGGACGTTGCACCACAGCGACGAGACCCCGTCGATGTAGGCGTTGCCGTCCGAGTCGTAGAGCGTGGCGCCGTCGGCCCGCTCGATGACGACCGGCGTCTCGTCCTCCCATCCGCGCTGCTGCGTGAACGGGTGCCAGAGATGCCTGCGATCGAGCGCCGCGAGGCCGGTTGTGTCCACGACCGGCAAGCTAGCCGCCGTCCCGGTCGGAAACCGGCCCCGCGCCCGCGCGGTGCGGGAAGGACTCGTGCGCGGCAGCGCCGGTATGCGCGTCAGCGCTGGTCGAGCGGCACGTAGTCGCGGCTGCGCTCGCCGACGTAGACCTGGCGCGGCCGGGCGATCTTCTGCTCGTCGTCCTCGACCATCTCCAGCCACTGGGCGATCCAGCCGCTGGTGCGCGGGATGGCGAACATCACCGGGAACATCGAGGTCGGCATCCCCAGAGCCTCGTAGATCAGGCCGGAGTAGAAGTCGACGTTGGGGTACAGCTTGCGATCAACGAAGTACTCGTCGTCGAGGGCGATCTTCTCCAGCTCCAGCGCGATGTCCAGCAGCGGGTTGGTGCCCGTGACCGCGAAGACGTCGTCGACCGCCCGCTTGATGATCTTGGCGCGCGGGTCGTAGTTCTTGTAGACCCGGTGGCCGAAGCCCATCAGGCGCTCGTCGCCGTCCTTCACGCCCTTGATGAAGTCCGCCACGTTGTCCTTGGACTCGATGCGCTTGAGCATCCGCAGGACCGCCTCGTTGGCCCCGCCGTGCAGCGGCCCGTAGAGCGCGGCCACCCCGGCGGCCACCGCCGAGTAGGGATCGACCTGCGAGGAGCCGACCTGGCGCACCGCGCTGGTCGAGCAGTTCTGCTCGTGGTCGGCGTGGAGGATGAACAGGATGTCGAGGGCCCGCTCGAGCCGCTCGTCGGGCTCGTACTTGAGCTCGGTCATCCGGTAGAGCATCGAGAGGAAGTTGCCGGGGTAGTTGAGGTCGTTGTCGGGATAGACGTAGGGCTGGCCGTTGGAGTGCCGGAAGGCGAAGGCGGCGAGCGTAGGCATCTTGGCGATGAGGCGGATGACCTGCAGGTAGCGGTTCTCGGGGTCCTTGATCTCGTTGGCGTCGGGATAGAAGGTCGACAGGGCGCCGACCGAGCCCAGCAGCATCCCCATCGGGTGGGCGTCGTGGCGAAAGCCCTGCATGAACGTCTTGACGTTCTCGTGCACGAACGTGTGGATGGTGATCTCGTGCGTCCACTCCTCGAGCTGGGCCTTGTCGGGCAGCTCACCGTGCACCAGCAGGTAGGCGACCTCGATATAGCTGGACTGCTCGGCCAGCTGCTCGATCGGGTAGCCGCGGTACTCGAGGATCCCGTTGTCGCCGTCGATGTAGGTGATCCCGCTGCGGCAGGAAGCGGTGTTCAGGTACGAGGGGTCGTAGCTCATCAGCCCGAAGTCGTCCTCGGACACCTTGATGTCGCGCAGCTCGATGGCCCGAATGGTGCCGTCGGTTATCTCGAGCTCGTACTCCTTGCCGGTCCGGTTGTCGGTGACGCTGAGCGACTGCTTGCCGCCGTCCACCTGGCCGTCGGCGCTGGTCTTGGACTCGGTCTGTGCCTCGGGGCTCATCGCGCTCCTGTTCGCTGGACCACTCGGTACTACCCATTTTCCACCTTCCGTCGCCCCCGCGCCGAGCGTACGGGCTCCGGACGCCGGCGCGGTGGGCAGCTAGCGGCCGGGGCGGGCGGCGGGGACGGCGCCGTAGCGGCTCTCGGTCGCCTCCACCTGCCCCTGGTAATGGCTTCCGAGCTGCTCGTGCCCGTACGGGCGCAGGGCCGGCGCGTCGAGCGCCATGAACGAGAGCTGGGCGATCGGCAGCCCCGGGTAGAGGCGGATGGGCACGCGCGTGAGGTTGTTGAGCTCCAGGGTCAGCGTGCCCTTCCAGCCGGGATCGCAGAACCCGGCCGTGGCGTGGACGATGAGCCCGAGCCGGCCCAGCGAACTCTTGCCCTCGATTCTCGCCACGACGTCGTCCGGCAGCTCGACCCACTCGCGGGTGCGCCCCAGGCAGAACTCGCCGGGGTGGATCACGAACGGCTCATCGGGCCGGATGCGGACCTCCTCGGTGAGGTTGACCGGCGGGTCCCGCAGGTCGATGACGGTGGCGCGGTGGTTGTGGAAGACCCGGAAGGAGTCGCCCAGGCGCAGGTCGACGCTGGCGGGCTGGACCAGGGACTCGTCCCAGGGCTCCACCCGGATCCGCCCTTCGCGGACCAGGCGCATGATCGTGCCATCGGAGAGCACGCTGGCCGGAGGAGCGCCCATGCCCAGAAGTCTGCCAGGGGGCGCGGTCAGCGCTCGAGCGTGCGGGCCCGGGCGATGGTCGAGCGCACGCGCGGCGGGGCGGCCGGCGCCGGGGTTCCGTGGGGGCCGCGACGGGGGGAGGGCCGGCGGGGGAACGGCCGGCGGGGATGCGGCAGGCGGTTGATGCCGCCGTCGTCGCCCGACGGCTGCTCGTAGGGATCAGGCGACTGGCGGATCGCCCACCAGACGATCCCCAGCAGCGCCAGGATCGGCAGCTTGAGGAACAGCATCAGGTAGACGAACGTCCACCCCATACGGCCCGATCCTACCCATCCGGACGGGACAAGTCACCGCCGGTCAGCCCCGCAGCGCCACGGGGACGTCGACGAAGGTGGTCATCCGGCGCAGCTCGGCCACCCGGTCGGTGATCTCGTCGGGGCTCAGGCGCTGCATCCGCTCGGTGCCGAACTCCTCGACGTTGAAGGAGGCCAGCGCGGTGCCGTAGGCCATGGCCCGGCGCAGCACGTCCTCAGAGGGCGAGCCGGCGTCGTGGGCGGCGAGGTAGCCCAGGAAGCCGCCCGCGAACGAGTCGCCGGCCCCGGTGGGATCGAGCACGGTCTCCAGGGGAAACGCCGGCAGGGCAAAGAACCCGTCGCCGGCGAACAGGGCGGCTCCGTACTCGCCCTGCTTGGCCACCACGTGCGACGGGCCCCACCGCATCACCTCCCGCGCGGCCCGGGGCAGGCTGGGCTCGCCGGTCAACATGCGCAGCTCGGCGTCGTTGAGCAGCAGGCAGTCCACCTCGGCGATGGCGGCCCGCAGGGCGTCGCGCGCCGTGTCGATCCACAGGTTCATGGAGTCCATCGCCACGAAGCGGGCGTTCGACTGCCGGCGCACGCTGCGCTGGAGGTCGGGCTGGATGTTGGCCAGGAACAGCACGTCGCAATCGCGCGACGCCGGCGACAGCTTGGGCGCGAAGTCGGCGAAGACGTTGAGCTGCGTCTCGTCGGTGTGGGCGACGTTGAGGTCGTAGTCGTAGTGCCCGCGCCAGAAGAACGTGCGGCCGCCGGGAACCCGCTCGATGTCGGCGGTGTCGACACCGCGGGCGTGCAGCACTTCGTACTCGGACTGGCTGAAGTCGTCGCCCACCGGCCCGACGACGTGCACGTCCGCGAAGAAGGATGCGGCCAGGGCGAAATGCACGGCCGACCCGCCCAGCATCCGCTGCCGCTCGTCGAACGGGGTTCGCACGGCGTCGAAGGCGATCGATCCCACCACCGTCACGCTCATGGCGCGGCAGCCTAGATGGTCGCCCGTCCCGGTAGCCTGGCCAACGTGCGCGCGATACAGATCGAGGAGTTCGGCGGGCCCGAGGTGCTGCGGGTGGTCGAGCTGCCGACGCCCGAGCCCGCCGAGGACGAGGTGCTGATCCGGGTCTCGCGAGCCGGTCTCAACTTCGCCGACACCCATCAGCGAACCAACTCCTACCTCGCCGCCGCGGAGCTCCCCCTGGTGCCCGGCGCGGAGGTGGCGGGGGTGCGCGAGGACACGGGCGAGCGCGTGGTCGCGCTGTGCGGGAACGGCGGATACGCCGAGTACGCCACCGCTCCGGCTCCGCTCACGCTGCCGATCCCCGACGGGGTGGACGACGCGACCGCGCTCGCCGTCCTGCTCCAGGGGCTCACGGCCTGGCATCTGTTCAAGACCTCGGCCAAGCTGGCGTCGGGCGAGTCGGTGGTGGTACACGCCGCCGCCGGCGGCGTCGGCTCCCTGTCGGTCCAGCTCGCGCGGCCGCTGGGCGCCGGGCGCGTGATCGCCACAGCCTCGTCGCCGCCCAAGCGTGAGCTGGCGCTCGAGCTGGGCGCCGACGTGGCCATCGACGCCTCGGCCGACGACATGAAGGAGCGCCTCGAGGAGGCCAACGGCGGCCGCAAAGTCGACGTGGTCCTGGAGATGGCGGGCGGCGAGGTGTTCGACCAGTCCCTGGCGGCGCTGGCGCCGTTCGGGCGCCTGGTGGCCTACGGGATCGCCTCCCAGCGGGCCAATCAGGTGTCCACCGGGTCCCTCATGCGCCGATCGCAGGCGGTGGTCGGCTTCTGGCTGATGCACTGCCTGGACCGCCCGGGCATGGTCGAGGAGGCGGTGGGCGACCTGTTCGGCCGCGTGCAGCGGGGCGAGCTGCGGGCGGTGGTGGGCGGGACCTACCCTCTGAGCGACGCCGGGCGCGCCCATTCCGATCTGCAGGAGCGGCGCACCACCGGCAAGCTGCTGCTGGATCCCTCCAAGTGACCTCGTTCGCCGACCTCGGCCTCTCCGAGGCGATTCTCGCCGCCCTGCGCGACGTCGGATACGAGTCGCCCAGCCCGATCCAGGTCCAGGCCATCCCGCCCCTCCTGGAGGGACGTGACGTGATCGGTCAGGCGCAGACCGGCACCGGCAAGACGGCGGCGTTCGGCCTCCCGATGATCGAGTACGTGGATCCACGCCAGGACGGCGTCCAGGCCCTGGTGCTCACGCCCACCCGCGAGCTGTGCATCCAGGTCACCCAGGCGGTGCGGGCGTACGGCGCCCGCAAGGGCGTCGACGCTGTGGCGGTGTTCGGCGGGGCGCCGATCCGCTCGCAACAGGCGCAGCTGCGGGCCGGCGGCCACATCGTGGTGGGAACCGTGGGCCGGGTGCTGGACCTGGTCTCGCGTCACTCGCTGATCCTCCACGAGTGCCGATTCCTGGTCCTCGACGAGGCCGACGAGATGCTGGACCTGGGATTCTTCGAGGAGGTCGAGCGCATCATCGGCCTGACCCCGGGCTCCAGGCAGACGGCGCTGTTCTCCGCCACCGTCCCGCCCGAGGTCCGCGATCTCGCCGACCGCTACCTGCTGGACCCGGTCACCGTGCGGGTGAAGGCGCCGACGCTCACCGTCGACTCGGTCGAGCAGTTCGCGGTTCCCACCCAGGCGGCGAAGAAGACGGCGGCCCTGCTGGAGCTGCTGGACGCCGAGCGCCCGAGCCAGGCGATCGTCTTCGTCCGCACCAAAGTGCGTTGCGACCAGCTCTACCGCACGCTGCGCGACCGCGGCAGGGACGTCAAGGCGCTGCACGGCGACATGTCCCAGGGCGCGCGCGACGGCGTGATGATCGCGTTCAAGGAGGGGCGGCTGCCGCTCCTGGTGGCCACCGACGTGGCGGCCCGCGGACTCGACATCTCCAGCGTCACGCACGTGATCAACTTCGACATCCCTACGTCCCCCGACGTCTACGTGCATCGGATCGGGCGCACCGCCCGGCTGGGCCGGCCCGGGCGGGCCATCACCTTCTACGAGCCGCGGCAGAAGCGCGACCTGGCGGCGATCGAGCGCCACGCCAACACCAGCATCCAGACCTGGGCGCCGGGAGCCAGCGCCCGGCCGGCGCCGGTTCGCGAGCGCCCGCGCCGGCACGACAAGCCCCACGTCGCCCGAAACGGCTCCGAGCCTCGCGTCAAGCTGGTGATCAGCGGCGGCCGCGCCGCCGGGATCGAGGTGGCGGACCTGGTGGGCGCCATCACCGGCGCGACGGGGCTCGACGGCGAGGCCGTCCGTAACGTGCGCGTGCTGGACCGCTTCGCGTTCGTCGAGGTTCCCCGGGAGGACGCCGACCGGGTGATCCGCGGCGTGAGCGGCCGGGAGGTCCGCGGTCAGCGGCTGCGGCTACAGCACGCCGGCGTCCCGGACTGAGCCCGGCGCCGCCGCCCATCGTCCACCACCGACCAGGAGCGCCATGTCCCAGGCCACCATGCACACCAGCGCCGGTCCGATCGAGCTCGAGCTGTTCGACGAGGACGCCCCCAAGACCGTGGGCAACTTCCGGCGGCTCGCGGCCGACGGCTTCTACGACGGGCTGATCTTCCACCGCGTGATCCGCGACTTCATGATCCAGGGAGGGTGCCCGGAGGGCACCGGGCGCGGCGGCCCGGGCTACACCTTCGAGGACGAGATCAACCCGCATCGGGTGGAGCGCGGCGCCCTGGCGATGGCCAACGCCGGGCCCGACACCAACGGGTCCCAGTTCTTCCTGGTCACCGCCCAGGCCGCCCCGTGGCTGGACGGCAAGCACACGGTGTTCGGCCGGGTCCGCGACGGGATGGACATCGTGGACGCACTCGAGGCGGTCGAGACTGGGCCCGGCGACCGGCCGGTCGATCCCCCTGCCATCGAGCGCATCGAGCTGGCCGGCTGACACCGCCGGGCCTCGCCGGAGGTGGAGGGCGGTCAGCGCAGGCTGACCCCGAGCGCGCGCTCGAGCTCCGGGACCGTGCGCTCGGCACAGACGTGGTGGATGGTCTCCATTCCCAGCTCGCGGGCGGGCTTCAGGTTGCCGGGGAGGTCGTCGACGAACACGCACTGGTCGGACGGCAGGGCGATCGCCTCCGCGCCCAGCCTGTAGATCCTCGGCTCGGGCTTGCGCACGCCGACCTCGCCCGAGATCACGGTTCCGTCGAACAGCCGGGGGAACTGCGAGCGGTCGTAGCGCCCGTGTCCCCAGGAATTCGAGATCAGGCCGGTGCGCACGCCCGCGTCCCGGGCGGCGCGCACCGCGTCGAGCATCGCCTCGTCCGGTTGCATTCCCGCGAACAGCCGGTCGATCAGCCCCGCCGGGTCGGGAATCCCCAGCAGGGCCGCGAACCGGGGCTCGAACTCCTCCTCGCTGATGCGTCCGCACTCGAGGTCGGCGAGCAGCCCACGGGCGGCGGGATCCTGCCGGAAGCGGTCGCGCACGGCATCCGGCGACAGACCCTCGGCCTCGCAGAAGGCCCGGAAGGACGCGAACACGTCGGTGGTCAGCACTCCGCCGAAGTCGACCAGCAGCCCACGCCGTGGCCCATCGGCGCGCTGGGAGGCATCCCGGCCCTGGCTCATCGCGCCGAACCGTAGCTGGCTCCGGCCGTCCGGCGGCCGTTGCTAACGTGCCCCGCCGTGCCTGCCCGGACGCCTCTCGCCCGCCCGCGCTAGGCGGCTGCATGGCCCGCGAGCTCTGGCTGCTGCGCCACGGGGATGCCGAGCCCGGCGACGGCAAGCCCGACGAGGAGCGCCGGCTCACCGATCGAGGCGAGCGCCAGGCGACCGCCGTCGGCGCCGCCCTGGAGGCGATCGGCGCGGAGTTCGCGCTGGCGTTGACCTCGCCCCGGGTGCGGGCTGTGCAGACGGCCCAGCTGGCCTGCCGGCGCCTGGGCCTCGAGCCAGTGGAGCATCCTCCCCTGTCGGACGGGTTCGGACGCGACGACGCGCTCGTCGTGCTGGAGGGGCAGGACGACGACGCCCGCATCCTGGTTGTCGGGCACGAGCCGGACTTCTCCCAGACCGTGTACGAGCTCACCGGCGGGCGGGTGGATCTCAAGAAGGGCGGGCTGGCCGCGGTCTCGGTGAAGTCCGGCGAGGGCGAGCTGCTGCTGCTCCTGCGCCCGCGGGAGCTCGCCGGTCTGGCCGGAGCGGGCGGCGGCGACATCTAGCCTTCAGGGCGTGCCCGAGCTCCCCGAGGTGGAGATCACCGCGCGGCGGATCCATGCGGCGGTCGCCGGCGCGCGCATCGAGTCGGCCGTGGCGCCGGGCATCAACGCGCTGAGGACCTACGATCCGCCGCTCGACGCCCTGGCGGGCGCCGCCGTCCGGGCGGTTCGCCGGCGCGGCAAGCACCTGGTCGTCGACTTCGACACCGGGCTCTCGCTGCTCCTCCACCTGATGTCCGCCGGGCGGCTGCAGCTGTTCGACCGCCGCGCCGGACCGCGCGACCGGACCTCCAGGATCCTGCTGCGCCTCGAGGACGGCCGCGAGCTGCGCCTGCGGGAGTTCGGCACCCGGCAGCGCGCGTGGGCCAAGCTCCTGCGCTCGGAGGGGCTGGAGGACGACGAGGCGCTGGCCGCCCTGGGGCCGGACGCCTGGCCCGACCCGCCCCCGTTCGAGGAGCTGCTGGCCGAGCCGCGGCCACTGCACTCGCTGCTGCGCGACCAGCACGTGGTTGCCGGGATCGGGCGCTCGTGGGTGGACGAGATCCTCCACACCGCCCAGCTCTCGCCGTTCAAGCGCGCCGACGACCTCGTCCCGCTCGAGGCCCAGCGCCTGCGCGAGGCGACGGTCGCCCGGCTGGGGGAGGCGATCGCGCACTACGAGCGAGTGATGTCGCTGCCGATCCCCGACAAGCTGCCGATGCCGCTGGCGGTCCACCGGCGGGCCGGCGAGCCGTGCCCCCGCTGCGGGGCGACCATCGAGGCGGTCCACTACGAGGACTACGTCATGTGCTACTGCCCCGCCTGCCAGACGGAGGGGCGGATCCTCAAGGACCGTCGCCTCTCCCGGCTGCTCAAGTAGCTCGGTGGAGCTTCCGCTCACCATCGCGGACTTCGAGCGCCGCGCGGCCGAGGTCCTGGAGCCCGGGCCGCATGGCTACTACGCCGGCGGCGCCGGCGACGAGATCACGCTGCGCGACAACGAGCGGGCCTGGCGGCGGATCGCCATCCGCCCCAGGGTGATGGTGGACGTCTCGGCGCCGGACACCCGCACAACACTGCTGGGCCGGGAGCGGCCGCATCCGATCATCGTCGCCCCGATGGCCTTCCAGACGCTGGCCCACCCCGAGGGGGAGCGGGCCATGGCGCGGGCGGCCGGGGAGCGGAGGGCGATCTTCTGCCTGTCCTCGCTGGCCACCACCAGCGCCGCGGACGCGGCCGCCGCCGCACCCGAGGCCGCCCGCTGGCTGCAGCTCTACGTGTTCCGCGACCGGGCCGTGTCCGACGAGCTGGTCGCCCGGGCGGCTGAGCAGGGGTACGAGGCCCTGGTCCTGACCGTCGACCTGCCGGTGCTGGGCGTGCGCGAGCGCGACGCCCTGAGCGGGTACGTCATCGACCAGGCCACCGCCATCCCCAGCCTCGGTGGGCGCCGCGGCGGCCTGGCCATGACCGAGGTGGGCGAGCTGATCGATCCCACGCTGACCTGGTCCGACGTGGCCTCCTTCGCCGAGCGCAGCGGCCTGCCGGTGCTGCTCAAGGGCGTGCTCACCCCCGAGGACGCCCGCCGCGCCGCCGACCACGGCGCGGCCGGGGTGGTCGTCTCCAACCACGGCGGCCGCCAGCTCGACACCGTGCTCTCGGGGGCGGATGCGCTGCCGGCGATCGCCGACGCGGTGGGCGACCGGCTGGACGTCATCGTCGACGGCGGGGTCCGCCGCGGGACGGACGTCATCAAGGCCATGGCGCTCGGAGCGCGGGCCGTGATGGTCGGGCGTCCCCTGCTGTGGGGCCTGGCCGTGGGTGGCGAGGAGGGCGCTGGGCGGGTGCTGGAGATGCTGCTCGCCGAGCTCGACGTGGCGCTGGCCCTCTCCGGCGTGCCGGTGGCTGCCTCCCTGGACCGCGACTGCGTGCAGGGCGCCCCGTGGGCCGGCCGGATGGGCCAGGCCTGACGGGGTGCCGTCGGTCGAGACGGCGTCCTCTACGGTAGGGCGGTGAGCCTTGTGCCGCCGCTCGCGGACCTCGGCGACTTCCTCGACGCGGTGGGGAAGTTCTTCTCGAGCCTCGCCGGCGTCCACTGGAGCGCCCTGCTGCTCGGGCTGGCCTGCTTCGCCGGATTCCTGACCGCGCGCTCGCGCGCGGCGTTCAACGTGCTGCGTGCCGCCTATCCCACCGAGCGCATCCGCTTCCGCCGGATCTGGGGCGCCTACGTCGCCGCCTACGGGATCAACATGACGATCCCCGTCCGCGGCGGCACGGTGGTGCGGGTGTTCCTGACCAAGGTCTCGATCCCCAACTCCAGCTACCCGGCGGTGGCCTCCAGCCTGCTGGTCGACAACATCTTCGACCTGGTGGTCGCGGTGCCGATCCTGGCGTTCGCATTCAGCCAGGGCGTGTTCCCCAAGCCGCCCGACTTCTCCAAGCTCAACGCGTTCGATCTCTCGTACCTGGCGGCCCATCCGCGCTTCACGCTGTTCCTCCTGACCCTGCTGGCGTTCGCGGCGCTGCTCGCCTTCGCGGTCCTGTCGGTGAGGGTCAAGGCGTTCTGGGCCCACGTCCGCCAGGGGGTCACGATCGTCAGCGACCGTCGCCGCTACATGCGCGAGGTGTTCGCCGTCCAGGGTGTGGCGTGGCTGTTCCGCTTCGCTGCCTTCTGGTTCCTCCTGGATGCGTTCTCGGTGGGCGGATCGGTCCGCAACGTGTTGCTGGTGTTCGGCGTGGTGGCGGTCTCGTCCCTGGTGCCGCTGACGCCCGGCGGGGCCGGCGTGCAGCAGGCGCTGCTGGTCGCCGTCTTCTCCGGGACGGCGGCGGGCGCGACCGTCGCCGCCTACTCGGTGGGCCAGCAGATCGCGATCGCCGCCTTCAGCGCCGGGCTGGCGTTCGTGGCGCTGGCCAGCATCTTCCGCCTGCGCTCCTTCCGGGAGGTGATCCGCCTCGGCCGCGAGGACCGGGCCGCGGCCCAGGCCGCCCGTGCGGGGCGATGAGGCCAGGCTACTGCAGGCCCTGGCGCGCCTCGCGGACCAGGGTGACGGCCTCGGGGAAGACGATTGCCATCACCGAGCGGATCTGCTCGGCCTGACGCTCGACGTTGCCCTCCAGCGAGACCCGGTTGATGGCCGCCACGGTCAGGTCGACGGCCAGCTTGATTGCGTTGTCCGCCCAGGCGATCCGCTGAGCGCCCTGCATCTGCTCGGCGAACTCCGCCATGCGGCGCTGGAGCTCCTCGGGGTCGCCGAACAGGTCGCCGAAGCCTCCTTCCATGGGCGCCATGGTATCGGCAGCCCGCCGCTACGCTGCCGCACATGTCGCCCAAGGTCGAGGCGGCCGGAGTTCGGCTCGCGTACCGCGAGCGGGGTGAGGGCGAGTCCGTCCTGCTTGTCCACGGGATGGCGGATGACGCCGGCTCCTGGAACGACGTGGCCGCGGCCCTGGCCGGGCGCGCGCGGGTGATCGCGTACGACCGCCGAGGCTACGGCGCCAGCGGCGCCCCCGACCCGTACGGGCGGACGACCGTCCAGGAGCAGGCCGAGGACGCGGCGGCGGTGCTGCGCGCCCTGTCGGCGGCGCCGGCGGTGGTGTGCGGACGCGACCTCGGCGCCCTGGTGTGCCTCGACCTGATCCAGCGCCACCGCGGGCTGGTGCGCGCCGCGGTGTTGATCGAGCCGCCGCTGTACCCGCTGGTGGCCGGGGCGAACGAGGCCCTCGCCGACGAGCGCGTGAGGCTGGAGGAGGCCCTGCGGGCCGGCGGGCCGGGGGCGGCGGTGGCCGAGTTCTTGGGTGGCGCCCGGGCGGACGAGCAGCGGCTGGCCCGGGCGACGGCCGCGCCGACCGCGTTCTTCGCCGACTACGGCGGGCTGGCCTCGTGGCCGGTGTCGCGGCGAGAGCTGCGCCGGCTCGACGTCCCCCTGACCGTGCTGACCGCCGCCGGCTCGTCCCCGCTGGCGGTCCGCGCCGCCGACGCCCTCGTCGAGCTGGTCCCGGGCGCCCGCCGTGCGCACGGACAGTCGCCGTGGGAGGCGGTGGCCGAGCGACTCGGCTGAAGCGGACTCAGACCGGGGCCGGCTCGGCGACGCCTTCCACCTGGTGGGAGACCCCGTGGCCCCGCAGCGCGTCCAGGAAGTCCGCTGCGTCGAAGGCCGAGGCCGGGCTCAGCACGCCGGCGCGGGCGGCGCCGTCGCGGATGAGGCGCGTCGCCCCCTCGACGACGGTCGCGGCCGTGAGCCCGTACACGTCCGCTCCCCGCACCAGGCCGCGCCCCGTCGTCCCGTCCCGGCCGCGGGCGAGCGCCGCGACCGTGAACCGCGCTCCGGCGCGGTCCTGCGCCGAGGGCCCCTCGGGCAGGCGATCGATGGCCAGGTCGATCATCGACTTCAGCGGGGTGCGCAGCGCCAGCGCGGCGCCCGGCAGGGCGAGCCGGGCCATGTCGGCAGCGGCGGGATGGGGGACGAAGGCGGAGGCGGTGATCAGCGAGGTGACCGCCTCGGTGCGGGTGTGGCGAGGCACGGTGACGATCTCGCCGGAGGGGAAGCGGAGCATGGGCTGGCGGCCCAGCGGCTCGGGGAAGGTGAACGACGCCCGGGTGGGCAGGAGCCGCGCCCGCCGCCAGCTGCCGTGCCGGTAGTCGAGCGCTCCGCTTCGCATCGCCTCGAGCGCTGAATGCATGGTCCCGCGCGTTGCCCCGAAGCCCTGCACGGCGTAGGCCACCACCAACTCGCGCAGCGGCTCGTGACCCTCGGCGGCCAGCCGGCAGATCAGGTCTCCCGGGACGTAGTCGAACCCCATCCCAGGGATCACCGCGACCTCGGCGGCGCGAGCGGCGTCGCCGAAGCGCTCGAACACGCGCTGCATGTAGAGCTGCTCGCCGGTGGTGTCCAGGTAGTGGGTGGCGCTCTCGACCGCCGCCTTCACCACCGGCTCGCCGAACCGGCTGAACGGGCCGGCGCAGTTGATCACCGCCGGGCAGTCGGCGAACGAGTGGCGCAGCCCGTCCAGGTCGTCCACCGCAGCGACACGCACGGGGAGCCGGAGGTCCAGCTGCGACGCGAGGTCCTTGAGCCTGCGGGCCGTGCGCCCGCACAGGATCACCTCGACGCCGCGCCGGCGCAGCTCGCCGGCCACGAGCCGCCCCGTGTACCCCGTCGCGCCGTAGACGGCCACCGGCCCGGGCCCCGGCTCGGGCATCGGCTAGCCGCCGCGCTGGTGGAAGTAGAAGTCCGGGAGCGCGGCGCGGGTGATCTCGCTGGTCAGCCGCTGGGCGAGCTCGACGTCGCCGGTGCGCGCCGCGAGGTCGTCGAGGGTCACGATCCCGGTCAGCCGCTCCCCGTCCAGAACCGGCAGGCGGCGGATGCCGTGGGCGACCATCAGCTCCGCCGCCCTCTCGACGTCGAGGTTGGGCGAGCCGGTGATCACGGGGGAGCTGGCGTGGTCGCCGGCGCGGTCGGAGACGTCACGGCCGTCGGCCAGCACGCTGACCGTGAGGTCGCGATCGGTCACGAAGGCGGCCGGCGCGCCGCGCTCGTCGACCAGTACCACCGAGCCGACGTTTCGCTCGCGCATCAGCGCCGCCACTTCCAGCACCGGGGCCGACTCGGGCGCCGTGACCACGGACTCGGTCATGACGTCCCGGATCTCCATCGCGGCCCGAGTCTAATACCCGCGATCGCCGGCGCTCCGACCGGGGACTAGACTGGCCCGATGGCGTCGCTGAGCCCTCGCGAGCAGGCGGTCCGGGACCGGATCGAGGCGCTCGTCCGCCTCATGGAGCCGGGCCTGGACCTGCTCCTGGCCATCGGCGACCGCGTGTCGCGGCTGGTCGAGCGCAACGACGACTGGGAGCCACCGCGCCCGGCGTCGCCTCCGGTCACCGGTCGCGGCCGCCTGTAGCCGGCGGCTCACTAGCATCCCCGGCGGTGACGCCCGAAGAGCAGCTGGAGCGCGAGGCGGACGGTCGCCGGCTCGCGGTGGCCGCCACCGTGGGGTCCGTGGCGCTGCAGGTGTTGGCCGTGGTCGTGCGCGGCACGGTGCGAGCGCCGGGCAACGCCAATGCTCCCGGGGGGGTGCTGGACCTGCCGCGCCATCTCAGCCAGCACGCCACCGCGTACGTCGCGTCGGCCGTCCTGCTGGCCGGCGGCTACGTCCTGCTCGCCCCGGTGCTCGACTACCTCTACCGGGCGGCCAAGGCGCGCCGTCCCGAGGTCCCCGGCGTCGCCCGGGTCACCGCGTACGCGGGCCCGGCCCTGCTGGTCGCCGGGCTGGTCGTGCTCGAGGTCGTGCCCGTGGTCCGAGCCCAGGACTACGTCAACCACCACCGCGGCGACTACTTCGCCGCCCGAGCCGTGGTCGATCCCGGTGCTGCCGCGGGGCTCCTCCCGGCCGGCGCGTTCGCGCTGGGCTTCGCGTTCGTGATCACCTCGCTCAACGCCATGCGGGTGGGCCTGCTCACCCGTTTCATGGGCGTCCTGGGAATCATCGTCGGCGTGCTGGTCGCCATCCAATCCACCGCCCCGACCCCCATCCTGTGGTTCTGGCTGGGCGCGCTGGCATACCTGTTCGCCGGGCGCTGGCCGGGCGGTGTGCCGCCGGCCTGGCGGACCGGAAAGGCCGAGCCCTGGCCCAGCGCCCAGGAGCTGCGGGCCCGCCGCCAGCGCGAGCAGGCGGCGCCGGCGCCGGCGGCCGAGCCGGCGCCTGCGCCCAGGCCCCGGTCGCGCAAGCGCCGTGGCGGGGCGCGCTAGGGGATCGGTGCGGCGCGACCGCCTTGGAGGCGGTAGTTTCGGCGCGATCAGCCTGCGCGCCGGCGGGGTAGACCACCAGAAGCGACCGGCCGGGTCGCCGGCGCCGTGATTCGAGAGCTCGAGAGGTGAGAGATGGCGACTGAGCAGGCAGCCGGACAGGAGCTGGAGCAGGAGCTCACCGACCTCCTGGAGGTCGAGAAGTTCGATCCTCCCGACGAGTTCCGCGAGCAGGCGCACTGGAGCGACAGCGCGGTCTACGAGGAGGCGGCGCGTGACCCGCACGCGTGGTGGGCCAAGCATGCCACCGAGCTGCTCGACTGGTTCGACGAGCCGGACCAGACGCTCGACGACTCCGATCCCCCCCACTACAAGTGGTTCGCGGACGGCAGGCTCAACGCATCGCACAACTGCCTGGACCGCCACGTGGAGGCGGGCCGCGGGGACCGGGTCGCCTTCCATTGGCGTGGTGAGGAGGGCGAGGAGCGCGACGTCACCTACGCCGACCTGCACCGCGACGTCCAGCGCTTCGCCAACGCCCTGAAGGACCACGGCATCGAGAAGGGCGACGTGGTCGGGATCTTCCTGCCCATGATCCCCGAGGTCGTGGTCGCCATGCTGGCCTGCGCCCGGATCGGCGCCCCCCACAACCTCGTGTTCGGCGGCTTCTCGGTTGACTCGGTCAAGGAGCGGATGGAGTTCTCGCAGGCCAAGGCGCTGGTCACCGTCGACGGCGCCCGCCGCAAGGGCAAGACGGCGCCGATCAAGCAGGAGGTCGACGAGGCCATGGGCCAGGTCGAGTCGATCGAGACGATCTTCGTGGTCAAGCACACCGACGCCGACTGCGAGATGCAGGAGGGGCGCGACGTCTGGTACCACGAGGCGCTGGACGCGGCCGACGACGAGTGCGAGCCCGAGCCGCTCGAGGCCGAGCATCCCCTGTACATCCTCTACACGTCGGGCTCGACGGCCAAGCCGAAGGGCATCCTCCACACCACCGGCGGCTACCTGCTGGGCGTCGCCTACACGCAGAAGTACGTCTTCGACCTGAAGCCCGAGTCGGACGTGTGGTGGTGCTCCGCCGACGTCGGCTGGGTGACCGGCCACTCCTACATCGTCTACGGCGCGCTCCTCACCGGGGCCACGGGGGTGATGTACGAGGGCGCTCCCGACTACCCCGACAAAGACATCTGGTGGGAGCTGTGCGAGCGCTACCGGGTCACGCTGTTCTACACCGCCCCGACCGCGATCCGCGCCTGCATGAAGTGGGGCGCCGAGTATCCCGGGCGCCACGATCTCAGCAGCCTGCGCCTGCTGGGGACGGTGGGCGAGCCGATCAACCCGAAGGCGTGGCTCTGGTACCACAAGGTCATCGGCGGCGGGCGCTGCCCGATCGTCGACACCTGGTGGCAGACCGAGACCGGGCACATCCTCATCTCCCCGCTGCCCGGGATCACCCCGACCAAGCCGGGCTCGGCCACCATCCCGCTGCCGGGCGTGGAGGCGGCCGTCTTCGACGATGACGGCAACGAGTGCGACGCCGACGAGCAGGGCCTGCTGGTGCTTCGCCGGCCGTGGCCCGGGATGCTGCGCACTCTCTACCGGGAGGACGAGCGCTTCGTCGAGACCTACTTCGAGAAGTTCGGGCGTGAGACGTACCTGGTCGGCGATGCCGCCCGCAAGGACCCCGACGGCTACTTCTGGATCGTCGGCCGCATCGACGACGTCATCAACGTCTCGGGCCACCGACTCTCCACCGCCGAGGTCGAGTCGGCGATCGTCTCGCATCCCAAGGTGGCGGAGTCGGCCTGCATCGGCGAGACGGACGAGGACACCGGCCAGTCCATAACCGCGTTCGTGACCCTCGAGGGCGACCTCGAGGGCTCCGACGAGATCCAGGGCGAGATCCGCGAGCACGTGGCCAAGCGGATCGGCAAGCTGGCTCGGCCCAAGCGCATCATCTGGTCGGGCGACCTGCCCAAGACTCGCTCGGGGAAGATCATGCGGCGGCTGCTGCGGGACATCGCCGAGGGCCGCGAGCTCGGCGACGTGACCACCCTGCGCGATCCGGACGTCATGAAGGAGCTCGAGGGCAAGGTGGCCGAGCGCCAGAAGGAGGGCGGGGAGTAGGGTCGACCTGATGGCCACGACCACCCTCCCGACCTCCTACGAGGAGGCGTGCGCCCGGCACCGCTGGCAGGTGCCCGAGCGCTACAACATCGCGGTCGACGTGTGCGACCGCCATCCGCGCGACAAGCCGGCGATGATCTGGGAGGACTGGCGGGGCGAGCAGCGGCGACTGGGCTGGGGCGAGCTGCAGTCGCTGTCCAACCGGGCGGGCAACCTCCTGCGCGACCGGGGGGTTCGGCGGGGAGATCGGGTCGCGGTGGTGGCGCCTGCGTCGCCGGAGACCGCCGCGGTGTTCTTCGGAACCTGGAAGCTGGGCGCGATCCTGCTCTCGATGTCGGTCCTGTACGGGGACGACGGAATCCGGCACCGGGTCTCCGACTCCCGGCCGCGCGTGCTGGTGACCGACGCGGCCAACGCCGAGCGGATGCCCGCCGACCTGGTCGACGAGCTGCTGATCCTCGACTCGAGCCTGCTGGCCGGGAGCGACGATCACCTCGATCCCGTGGACACCGCCGCCGACGATCCAGCCCAGCTCTATTACTCGTCGGGCACCACCGGGCTGGCCAAGGGCATCCTCCACGCCCATCGCTACATCCTGGCCCACGAGGAATTCGTCTACTGCCACGACGTGCGTGACGGCGAGCTGTTCCACGGGATGGGGGAGTGGGCATGGGCGGCCGGCATCGCGCCGCTGCTGGGGCCGTGGCGGCTGGGCGCGACCCAGTTCGTGTTCCAGCGGCGGGGCGGCTTCGACCCCGAGCAGCAGCTCGAGGTGCTCTCCAGGCACGGCGTGACCAACGTGTTCACCACCCCCACGGCGATGCGGGCGATGATGGCCGTGGCGGACGCCGGCGAGCGCTTCCCGCAGAGGTTCCGGATCGTGTGCTCGGCCGGGGAGCCGCTCAACCCCGAGGCCATCCGATGGTTCCGGGACCAGTACGGCGTGACCGTCCTGGACTACTACGGGCTGACCGAGTCCTATCCGCTGTGTGCCAACTTCCCGTTCATGGCGGTGCGCGAGGGGTCGATGGGCAAGCCGATGCCCGGCTGGGACGTGCAGATCCTCGACGATGACGAGCGACCGGTGCCCAGGGGGGAGCGCGGGGAGATCTGTCTGCGGGCCCGGTCCAACCCCCACTATCCGCTGGGCTACTGGAACAACGAGGAGGCGGGCCGCGAGACCTTCGGCGGCGCCTGGTTCCACACCAAGGACGCCGCCCAAGAGGACGAGGACGGCTACTTCTGGTACGCCGGCCGCGCCGACGACGTGATCATTTCGGCCGGCTACCGGATCGGGCCGTTCGAGGTCGAGTCGGCCTGCCTCGAGCATCCCGCGGTTCGCGAGGCGGCCGCGGTCGCCTCCCCGGAAGAGACCCGCGGCAACGTGGTCAAGGCGTTCCTGGTCGTGGCCGAGGGCCACGAGCCATCGGACGAGCTGGCGCAGGACATCAAGGCGGTGGTCCGCGCCAACCTGGGGGCGCACGCCTACCCGCGGCGGATCGAGTTCGTGGACGACCTCCCCAAGACGCTGACCGGAAAGATCCGCCGGATCGAGCTGCGCGAGCGCGAGCTCGGCGGGGTCTGATCGCGGTCAGCCGCCTCGGCGCTCGCGCGCGCCCAGCACCGCGGTGCCGGCCGGATCGTCGAGGTCGATCTCGGTCGTCTCCATGAGCCGGGCGATCATCATGTAGTAGCCGATCGTCAGGATCAGCTCGACGATCTCGCGCGGCGAGAAGCGGGCGTTCACACGCTCGAAGGTGGACTTGGAGGCTCCGACGTCCTCCACCACCTCGGCGGCGAAGGCCAGGACGAGCCGCTCGTCGTCGTCGAAGCAGTCGGCGTCGGCGTCGCCGGCCTCCAGGGCGGAGATCCGATCCCGGCTGACCCCGACGGCCTCGGCGATGGCGGCGTGCTGGACCCACTCGTATCGGGCACCCGACATCTGCGCCACCCGCAGGATGACCAGCTCGCGCAGGCGGGCGTCGAGCGCCGCCTGCGTCAGCAGCGCGCCGCCCAGGCGCAGAAACGGCCGCAGCGCCGTCTCCGCGTGGGCGACTAGGCGGAATATGTTCAGCGGCGGCAGCGCGTCGAGCGCCTCGCGGACGGCGGGAGCGGCGCTGGCCGGATTTACGTAGGGGAGGCGGGCCACGGCGCGACCCTATCCCAGTGGCGCGGCCGGCCGCCGGCCGCGGCGCGCCAGATGCGTCGGCGGTGGTGGTCAGCCCGCCGGCGCCGGCGCGCGCGACTGGGTGCGGATCTCCGAGAGGATCCGCTCCAGGCGCGGCTCGGCCTCGCAGTCCACGTGGGTCATGGCCGCCGCCACGGCGGGATGGACCGCGGCGATCTGGGCATGCATCTCGCGTGCGACGGCCCGGTAGGCGGGATGCCCCTCGCGCCCGGAGCGAAGCTCGATCAGCTGCATCGCCTCGCGGGCGTTGAGGTCGAGCACGAAGCGGATCCGGTAGCCGAGGCACAGGGCGTAGGGCGCCGCGGCGGCCAGCCCGGCGGCGGCCAGTCGCCGGTACTCGGCCTCCGAGCGCTCGAGCGCGCGGCGATAGTCATCGCCGGCTCCGGCGGCCTCGACCTCCTCCGGCACGCCGGCGCCCAGGTCCGGGGTGAGCGGCTGCCACTGGCAGGTGAGCATGCGATGGCGCTGGAGGTCACGAAAGGCGCCGTAGTCGCAGACGATCTCGAACCGGTAGCGCAGCGCCTCGAATCCGCGGCCGGGGCGGTGACGGCGGTTTCGCCGCTCGCCGACCAGGTCGGCCAGCAGCTGCGCCCGGTCGTCCTCACCCAGGCCGCGCACGGCGTCCCGCGTGCGCTCCTCGGGAACCTGTCCCGCCTCGAACAGCAGCGCGGCCAGCAGCGCCTCGACATCGCCGTCGGCGCGCAGGAGGCGCACGGAAGGCCGGGGCTCGCCGGCCGGCCGGTCCAGGCCCAGTCGGGTGGTCCAAACCCGGGCCGCGGCGGTCCGCTCGCGCAGATACCCCACCCATTCGCCGCCGCGATCGGGTCGCGGGACCCGGGCGACGAAGCTGGGCATGACCGCCTGGACCTCGGAGAGGATCATCTCCCCGTAGTGGCGCGCCTCCGGCAGCGGATGGGCCAGCAGATGGAGGATGAGCTGCTCGTAGGTCTGTCCGGTGGCGAAGATGCCCATGTGCGACAGCGACGAGGCGGGCAGCAGCCCGCGCAGCAGGTCCAGCGCCTTGGCGCGGATCGCGCGCGCGTGCGCCGCCTCGGGCTCGCCGTCGCGCGGGAACGTGCGCTCCGCCCAGGCCTCCACCACCGGCAGGGCCCGCGAGTAGGTGTCGAACAGCTCGTCCATCGCCGCGACGTACTCCGGCCCCAGCTCGGGGTCGCGGTAGTACCGGTACCCGGGCGCCCCCGACTCGGAGGCGGGCATGCGCGCGTCATAGGCGATGTAGCGGGTGGACTGCTCGAGGTACGCGCCCAGGCGCGGGCGCTGGAGCACCTTGGTGAGGAGGTTGGAGACCCACTCGCAGGCCACGTGGGCGCCTCCGAGCTGAGCCACCGAGTCGTCGCCGTAGCCCAGGAACACCCGCTCGTAGAGCCGCGCCGCCCGCTCGCCCTCGCCGCCGTCCCACCGCGCCGGCGCGTCGGGCAAGTCGTCCGCGAACTCGTCCAGGAACAGCCGCCGCAGCGTCCCCTGGTAGCGCGAGTAGCGCGCGAACAGCGCCCCCTTGACGGTCTCGGGCAGGTTGACCAGGGCGAACACCGGTCGCTCGAGGTTGGTGAAGTGAGGCGACAGGCGAGCGCGCTCGGCCTCGGTGAAGCTCTCGACCGGATATTCCACGCGGGCCGCGATGCTAGCGGCCGGGGCGGCCGCGCCTCGAAGCCGACCGGCTAGAGCAGGCCGAGCGCCCGGCCGGCGCCCGACGCCAGGTGCAGCAGCGGGGAGGGGAAGATCCCGAAGAGGATCGTGGCCGCTCCGAACAGGACGGCCAGGCCGACCGTGGCGGGGTCGGCGGCCCGGGCGTCGGCCTCGGGCGAGCCGCCGGCCA
>DATFPO010000253.1:0-1695 GCA_035264745.1 Solirubrobacteraceae bacterium
CCCGAAGGTCGACGAGTACGACGACTACCTGTTCGTCGTCCTGCACTTCCCGGCGTTCGACAAGACGGTCGGCCGGCTGAACGCCGCCGAGGTCGACCTCTTCGTCGGGCCGGACTACCTGATCACGATCCCGAACGAGCCGCTGCAGCCGATCGAGTACCTGTTCGAGCGCTGCCGGGCCAACCCCGAGGAGCGTGAGCGCCTGTTCTCCCAGGGCGCCGGCTTCCTGCTCTACAAGATCGTCGACAACGCGGTGGACGCCTCGTTCCCCATGCTGCGCAAGATGGGCAACAAGCTCGAGCGCGTCGAGCAGGGCATCTTCGAGGGGCGCTCCGCGGAGGTCGTGCGCGACATCTCCAACGTCAAGCAGGAGATCATCAACTTCCGCAAGATCGTCCGTCCCCAGCGCGCCGTCCTGGCCGACCTCGAGCGCACCAAGCAGCGCTACATCCCGGACGACCTCGACATCTACTTCGACGACATCAACGACGCCTCCGAGCGCATCTGGCAGATGCTCGAGGGCTACAAGGAGACGGTCGAGGCGCTGGAGGTGACCAACGAGTCCGCGCTCTCGCACCAGCTCAACGACGTGCTGCGAGTCCTCACGGCGTTCAGCGTCATCCTGCTTCCCCTGACCCTTATCGCCTCGATCTGGGGCATGAACGTCGGCGTCCCCGGTGAGCGCTCGATCACCGCCTTCTGGTTGATCATCGCCGCCATGGTCGTCCTGCTCAGCGGGATGCTGGCGTACTTCCGCCGCCGCGGCTGGCTGTAGGGCGGCCACCTCCGCCCCGCCGAGGATCCGAAGACCGCCCTCGGCGGGTAACGGCCGCTGCGGGTTAGTGTCTTACAGTCGCATGACCGCGACGCCGGAGGTCCTCGAGCGCCTCGCCGCCGAGCAGGCTCCCGGCGCCCGCGCGCCGAGCAAGCGCATGCTGGTCATCGCCAACCCGTATGCGACGACGGTCTCGGATCGGCTGAAGAACCTCGTCGTCTACGCGCTGCGCGGGCGCTATGACGTGGACTCCGTGGACACCGAGGGCCAGGGCCACGCCACCGAGATCTGTCGCGAGGCCGCCCACGAGGGATACGACGTGGTGGTGGCATTCGGGGGGGACGGCACGGTCAACGAGGCGGTCAACGGGCTGGCGCGCTCGCCGGCCCCGCTGACCTGCCTGCCGGGCGGGACCACCAACGTCTACTGCCGGCTGCTGGGCATCCCGCCCGAGATCGTGGACGCCACCGAGCATCTGCTGCGCCTGGCCGACGACTGGCGGCCGCGACGGGTCGACCTGGCCCGGGTCAACGACCGCTACTTCACCTTCTCGTCCGGGGTGGGGCTGGACGCCAGCGTGGTCAAGCGGGTCGACGCCCACCCGCGCCTGAAGGCGCGACTGGGCGAGTACTACTTCACCTATGCGGCGGTCACCACCTTCCTGCGCCGCTACCTCGTGCACCCGCCCCGCCTCGAGCTGGAGGCCCACGGCGAGCGGCTGGGAGGGGTGACCGCCGTGGTCCAGAACGCCACCCCGTACACCTACTTCAACCACCGGCCGATCGAGCTGGGCGAGGGGACCGACCTGGCCAGCGGCCGCCTGGCCGGCGCCGTCCTGCATCGCGCGAACCCGGTGGACATGCCGACGATCATCGCCCGCGCGTTCTCGCGCCGGGCGCGCATCGTGCGCCACCGCCAGG
>DATFPO010000254.1:0-11299 GCA_035264745.1 Solirubrobacteraceae bacterium
CTTCGATCCGTCCTCGATGGGCTGGAGGAAGACGGAGTACCGCCAGGGCGACGTGCAGGACCGCAGGAGCGTACGGGACGCCGTGAGGGGCGCCGACGTGGTGGTCCATCTCGCCTTCTCGATCCTGTCGTCGGGGTCGGCGACCCGGTCGATCAACGTGGACGGCTCGCGTCGCGTCTTCGAGGCCGCGCTCGAGGCCGGCGCGGAGAGGCTCTGCTACGCCTCGAGCGTCGCCGCCTACGGCTTCCACCGCGACAACCCCGACCGACTGGACGAGGCCGTCCCGCCGCGCGGAACCCCGGCCAGCTACTACTCGCAGCACAAGGCTGAGGTCGAGGACATCCTGGCTCGCCTCATGCTCAGGACCGACCGCGCCCGGGCCTACATCTTCCGGCCCTGCATCGTCGCCGGCCCGAAGGCCCAGGCGCTGATCGACGAGATGCCCTACACCCGGGTGGCCGAGGCGCTGCCCGAGCCGGTCAGGCGCGGCCTGTCGGCGCTGCCCGGCCTGCGGCCCGTGCTGCCTGATCTGGGATTGCCCTTCCAGATGGTCCACGAGGACGACGTGGCCTCGGCCTTCGTCGCCGGCGTGCTGGCCAAGGGCCCGCCCGGGCCGTACAACCTGGCGGGCAACGGGACCGTCACCATGGGCGATCTGGCCGACGCCCTGGGCTGGTACACGGTGCCGGTCCCCTCCCTGGCGGTCGACGCGGTCGCCGAGCTGCTCGCACGCGCACCGCTGGTGCCGGAGGTGGCCTCGATGATCGAGGCCGCCCGCAAGCCGGTCCTCATGACCACCCGCCGCGCCCGCCGTGAGCTGGGATGGAAGCCGAGGTACACGTCAAAGCAGACGCTGCGGGAGCTGGTTCGCGCACACCGATCGGAGGTGTCATGAGCCAGGGCCGCGGCGGGTCGAGTCCCGCGGCGGCCCGGCGCCGGACGCCGGGTCCGGGCGCACGGGCTGGAGCCGGTACCGCGTCAGCGGTTAGCGTTCGCGAGCGTCGTTCCTGGGTAGCTTGCACCCAGGGACCTCCGCCGAGGATTACCCGGCCCCCGGGCTTGTCTAGAGAAGGAGTGATCGAGTGAGCAGATCGTTGGTCAATCGAGCGATGCATCGGGTGTTCTCGCGGGTCAACCAACGCCGCCAGTGGTACGAGCTGCCCACGACCGCGCTCAAGACCCTGAACCTCCTGTCGCTGCGGCTGGACCTGCGGGACATGAACCTGTTCGACACGTCGACTCCGATCCGCAAGCACGGACTCGAGGACCCGCCGCCCGAGGCGCTGCGGGCGCGCCGCCCCGACGGCACCTGGAACGACCTCGACGACCCGGAGATGGGGTCGGTGGGGAGCTCGTTCACCCGCAACGTGAACCCGAAGCGGATCAAGCCGGAGCAGCCGCCGAGGCTGCACGATCCCAGCGCGCGCAAGGTCTCGCTCGAGCTCATGACCCGCGACACCTTCAAGCCGGCCACCACCCTCAACGTGCTGGCGGCGGCGTGGATCCAGTTCGAGAACCACAACTGGTTCTTCCACGGGCGAGGCAACGCGGACGAGGTGATGGACATCCCGCTCGAGCCGGACGACGACTGGCCCGATCACCCGATGCGGGTCAGGCGGACGGTCTCTGTGCCCGCGCACCACACCCGGTCCTCGGGCGACAGTGACGGAGACGGGGCGGTCGACTACGGGAACACCGAGACCCACTGGTGGGACGGCTCCCAGCTCTACGGCTCCAGTCAGGAGACCCAGAACGCGCTTCGCACCTTCCAGGACGGCAAGCTCAAGATCGGGGACAACGGGCGCCTGCTGCCCGACCCCAACGAGGAGGGCGTGGACCTCACGGGCTTCAACGAGAACTGGTGGTTCGGGCTGTCCTGCCTGCACACGCTCTTCACCAAGGAGCACAACGCCATCTGCGACGCGCTCAAGCGCGAGAACCCGCGCTGGGACGACCAGCGTCTGTTCGATACCGCCTGGCTCATCAACTCGGCCCTGATGGCCAAGATCCACACGGTCGAGTGGACGCCCGGCATCGTCAACACCCCAGCCCTGTGGATCGCGATGAACACGAACTGGTCGGGAATCTTCGGCCAGCACCTCAAGGACCGGTTCGGACGCCTGGGCGACTCCGAGCTGTTCAGCGGCATCATGGGCTCGCCCCAGGAGCATCACGACGCGCGCTTCCAGCTCACCGAGGAGTTCGTCTCGGTGTACCGGATGCATCCGCTGGTGCGCGACGACTGGAACCTCTACGAGCTCGAGAGCGGCCGCGTGGTCGAGCAGCGCGAGTTCGTCGAGCTACAGGGCGCCCACACCCGCTCGTTCATGGACGGGTACGACATCCCCGACCTGATCTACTCGATGGGGGTCGAGAACCCGGGCGCGATAACACTGCACAACTATCCCCGGGCGCTGCAGCGGTTCAGGCGGATCGACGGCGAGCTCATGGACCTCGCCACCCTCGACATCCTGCGCGACCGTGAGCGGGGCGTGCCCCGCTACAACGACTTCCGCGAGGAGATGCGGATGCCGCGCGTACGGTCTTTCGAGGAGCTCACCCACAACAGCGACTGGGCCGAGCAGATCCGCCGGGTCTACGACAACGACATCGACAAGGTCGATCTGCAGGTCGGGATGTACGCGGAGCCGCTCCCGCCCGGGTTCGGGTTCTCGGACACGGCGTTCCGGGTATTCATCCTGATGGCGTCCCGGCGGCTGAAGAGCGACCGGTTCTTCACGACCGACTTCCGCCCGGAGGTCTACACCCAGACCGGGATCGACTGGGTGACCAAGACCAAGATGAAGGACGTGCTCCTGCGCCACTACCCGGAGCTCGGGCCCGCGCTGGACGGCATGCCCAACGCGTTCCTGCCCTGGCATCGCGTCTCGCCCGACGGCGACGGGCGCGACGGCAAGGTGCGTCACCGAGTGGAGGGCGTCAAGAAGGCGCTGGCGGCGATCAACTCGTGAGCGTCTCCGAACCCGCCGCCGCGCCCCGGGCGTCCGGCAAGGAGGGCGGGCTGCCGGAGGCCTCGATCGCCGACAGCGCCCGTGTCGTCGCCGCGGGCCTGCTCCCCAACCTGGTGCGGGGGCTGTTCTCGCCGCGCCCGGCCGCGATGAAGCGACTGACCGCGGTCGACACCGACCGGCGCACGATCGAGGTGCTCTCGGACATTCGCCGCAGGCACGGCGGACAGGGGGTGCGCCTATTCGGAGGGCGCCTGGTGGTGGTGTGGGGACCCGAGGCGATCCAGGAGGTGCTCGACCAGTCGGCGGAGGTATACGCCTCCGACTCCGGCGCAAAGGGCAAGGGCATGTCGCACTTCCAGCCCGACGCCCTGACCGTCTCGCGCGGCGAGGCCTGGCGCGACCGCCGGACCTTCAACGAGGCGGTGCTCGCCACCTCCGAGCGGGTGCACCCCCTGGCCGACCGCTTCCTCGCCGTCGTGGCCGACGAGGTCGGCCGGCTGCGCGTCGGCGCCACGCTGGAGTGGGAGGCGTGGGAGAGCCTGTTCGACCACATCACCCTGCGGGTGATCTTCGGGGATCGCGCGCGCGACGATCAGGAGCTCACCGCGCTGCTGGAGAGCCTGATGGGCGAGGCCAACCGCCTGGTCGGCCGGAGCCCCTCCGACGACTACTACGAGTTCTACGGCAGGCTCGAGAGGAAGCTGATCGATCCCGAGCCCGGGAGCCTGCTGTCGCGCTTCTCGGAGGCGCCCCAGAGCGACCTGACCCGGATCGTGCACCAGATCCCCCACTGGATGTTCGCCACCCGAGACACCCTGGCGGCCAACACCTATCGCGCGCTGGGGGTGATCGTCGCCGACCCCGCGATCGAGCGGCGCGTGCGCGAGGAGCTGGACGGAGTGGACCTGGGCGACGCCGGGGCGGTCGACGGCCTGCGCCTCCTCGAGGGCTGCCTGCACGAGGTGATGCGCCTGTGGCCCACCGTGCCCCTCCTGGCCCGGGAGACCACCCGGGAGACGACCCTGGCCGGCCAGCGCCTGGACGAGGGGACTCAGGTGATGATCCTCAACACGTTCAACCACCGCGACCCCGACCAGGTCCCCGACGCCGACCGCCTTGCGCCCGAGCGCTGGGAGGGCGACCGGCAGGACTACCGCTTTAACCACCTGAGCAACGGCAGCCAGGATTGCCCCGGCGGCCCGCTCGTGCTCCTGCTCGGCAAGGCGACCCTGGGCCGGGTGCTCGAGGGCCACCGGCTGAGCCTCGACCAGCCACGTCTCGAGCCCGGTCGCGACCTGCCCCACATGCTCAACTTCTACGAGATGCGCTTCGGCGCGGCCCCGGCCGACCGGGTCCCCTCGTGAGCGTCACCACCGACTCGCCGCGGGGCTCCGCCCGGCCGCCCACCGGCTCCAAGCGGGTGGATGCGGCGCGGCTGGATCAGCTGGCGGGCCTGGTGACCACCGCCGGCGGCGAGCGCGAGACGGTCGAGGTCGAGAACCCGGCGACCGGCCAGCTGCTGGGGACGGTTCCGCGCTGCGAGCCCGAGGACGTGGGCGTGGCCGTCGAGCGGGCCCGGGCCGCCCAGGCCGCCTGGCGGCGGACCGGCTGGGAGGAGCGTCGACGCGTGCTGCTGCGCTTCCACGATCTGGCCCTGGCCCGCCAGCGGGAGCTGCTCGACCTCATCCAGCTGGAGTCGGGCAAGGCGCGCCGGCACGCCTTCGAGGAGATCATCGACGTGGCGGTGGTCGCCCGCTACTACGCCCGAACCGCCGAGCGCCACCTGCGAGCCCATCGCCGGCGCGGTGCCTTCCCCCTGCTCACCGCCAGCTGGGAGCACCACCATCCGGTCGGTGTGGTGGGCATCATCACGCCCTGGAACTACCCGCTGACCCTGAGCATCAGCGACGCCGTGCCTGCGATCGCCGCCGGCAACGCCGTCGTGTTCAAGGCCGATAGCCAGACGCCGTTCAGTGCCCTCGGCGCTCTTCCGCTGTTCGAGGAGGCGGGGCTGCCGCGGGACGTCATCCAGGCGGTGACCGGCTCGGGCTCGGAGCTGGGGCCGGAGCTCATCGACCGCGTGGACTACGTGATGTTCACCGGCAGCACCGAGGTCGGCCGCAAGGTCGCCAGCCAGGCCGCCGAGCGGCTGATTCCCAGCTCGATGGAGTTGGGCGGCAAGAACGCAATGCTCGTCCTGGAGGACGCGGATCTGGACCGCGTGGTGGAGGGGGCCGAGCGGGCGATGTTCTCCAACGCCGGGCAGCTGTGCATCTCGATCGAGCGGCTGCTGGTTCACGACAGCGTCGCCGACGAGTTCGTGGGCCGGCTGGTGGAGCGCATCCGAGGCCTGCGGCTGGGCGCCGGGCTCAACTACGACGACGACATGGGCTCGCTCATCTCCCGCACCCAGCTCGAGACGGTGGAGGAGCACGTCGGCGATGCGGTGGAGAAGGGGGCGACCGTGCTGGCGGGCGGAAGGGCCCGCCCGGACGTCGGTCCCTACTTCTACGAGCCCACCCTGCTCGCCGACGTCAACGAGGAGATGACCCTGTTCGCAGACGAGACGTTCGGCCCGGTGGTCTCGGTCTCGCGCTTCTCCTCGGAGGAGGACGCGGTGACGCGCGCCAACGCGAGCCGCTTCGGGCTCAACTTCAGCGTGTGGAGCCGAGACGTCGACCGCGCCCGGCGCCTGGCCACCCGCCTGCAAGCGGGCACGGTCAACGTCAACGAGGGCTACATCGCGGCCTGGGGCTCGATCGACGCGCCGATGGGTGGGATGAAGGACTCCGGCCTGGGCCGGCGCCATGGCGCCGATGGGATCCTCAAGTACACCGAGGCCCAGACGGTGACCGTGCAACGGCTGCTGCCGATCGCCCCGTTCGGGCTGGTGCGCCAGCCCCTGTGGTCCCGGGCGATGACCGCCGGGTTGCAGCTGCTGCGCCGGCTGCCCTGGATGCGCTAGCCCGGGCCTGCGCGGACGCGGCGGTGCCGCCGGGGACGGTGCCGGCGCTGGCGGAGTCGTAGAAGGCGAAGCGGTTGGCCCCGCGGCGCTTGGCCTGGTAGAGCGCCACGTCGGCTCGGATCATCAGCTCGTCCGCCGTGATCCCTCCTCCATCAGGGCGACTCCGGCGCTCGCCGTCCCGGCCCGGATGCCGGCGATTCGGGTGTCGTTGACCTCCAGGGCGGCGATGAGCTTGCGGGCCACCGCCTCGGCGTCGCGCGGTCTCCTTGAGCAGCTGATCGCCCGCCTGGTGGCCCATCGGAGGATCAGGGCCTAGCCGCCGCCTTTGGTGCGGACGACGATACGGCCTCGCGGTGGCGGGTTGTCGTGCAGCAGCTGGGCCACGGTGACCAGGCGGTAATGGCGACGGCGCAGCCGGGGGATGAGCTTGGACAGCGCGGCCACGGTCTGCGCACGGTCGCCGCCGCCGTCGTGCATGAGGACGATGGCGCCGGGGACCGTGGCGCGCAGCACCTTCCTGACGATCGCCGCCGTCCCCGGCCGCAGGTAGTCCTCGGAGTCGATCGTCCACAGGACCGTGCGCATGCCCATCGACCTGGCGGTGGCCACCGTCGTGCCGTCGAAGCGGCCGTAGGGCGGCCGGAACAACTGTGGCGGCGGCGCGCCGGCGCGATGTAGGCGTTTGGCCGCGCCCCGGATCTCGGCGGCCTGGGCCCCCGCGGGCAGTCCGCTCAGGTCGCTGTGATTGACCGTGTGGTCCTCGACCGCGAATCCGTACCGGATCTGCGCGGCGACGGTTCCAGGCGCGGTCTGCACCTTGGTCCCGATCTCGAAGAAGGTCGCCGCCGCGTGCCAGCGGCGCAGGACCCGCACGACCGCCGCGGTGTAGGGGCTCGGCCCGTCGTCGAAGGTCAGGGCGATCTCCCGGCGCCGCCGGCCGGCTCGATCGAGCGCCGGGCCGGCCGCGACCCGGGGCTGGCCGGCCCGCCCACGCGACGGCGCGGGCGGCGCACTCGGATGTGGGGCGGCGGCCGCCTGCAGCCGCGCGGGGCGCGGCGCGGAGAGGCGGTCGGACTGCGAGCCGCCCGACGGCCACACTCCCAGCAGCGCCCAGATGAGCAGCGCCACCGACACCAGCCCCGCCACCGCAACCCTCCGGCGGCGGCGGACCTGGCGGGCGCGGGTCACACCGGCCCGACGCCGGGCCAGCTGCCGGGCCTCTTCCTCGGACAGGTAGCCGAAGCGCTCAGGCACCGCGACCGGGATGATGCCCCATGCGGGGTCACGGCGGTGGGAGCGGCGCTGCAGCGCGACCGTTTGTGTCGCGGCGGCGGAGGGTAGTGGCTGCCCCATCCCAGAACCGGACTGCGCACGAGAGCGGGAGGAGAGTCGATGAGCAGCGGACTTGCCGGACTGGTTCGAGCTGGTGGAGCGGCGGTCATGGCGGTGGCGGTGACCGGCTGCGGCGGCGGCTCCTCGTCCTCGGACGCCGTCTCCACCGCGCTCCAGATGCCGGGCGTTCGCACGGTCGTCGTCCCCAAGCAGCACAACGACCTGACCGTCATGGTGCCGCCCTGCTCGGTGGCGGCGGTCTCCCAGCGCGGCGCCAGCGGGCCGCCACCGGGGTCGAACACCGTGGTGGTTCCCAAGGGCACGCTGACCCAGACGGTCGCCATCCAGCCGTGCCAGGCCAGCAGTGGTCAGTCGTCCTCGAGCAGCTCGGGGATGCCGCCGCCCTCGAGCACGATCCTGCTGACCCCGGGCGGGGCCCAGACCCAGCAGCAGGCCCAGAGCTCGTCCAGCAGCAGCTCGCAGCCCGGCCAGCAGAACCAGCTGGTGCTGCCGGCCAACAGCAACATCCAGACCCTCGTGGTGCCGCCGTGCACCCCCTCGTCGGGATCCGGCGGTGCGGGGGGCGTGCCCCAGGGCGCCAACAACGCGCTCCCCTCCGGCAAGTCCAAGACGGTCAACGCGCCGCCCTGCACCTACCAGCAGTCGAGCGGCTAGCCCCGGCGTCGCGCTGAGGGCATGACCCGGACGCCCCTGATCGTCATGGCGGCGCTGGCTGCGGCGCTGATCGCCGGCGCCGTCGTCGCGGACGCCCTCAAGGGGCCCCCCACCGCCAACCAGGGCACCCGGGCGGTGATCGTCTCGACCGCCGACCGCTCACGCGGCGTGGTGGTGCCGCCGTGCAACACCGGAGTCGAGATCACACCCGCCAACGCCCCGCGCCAAGCCACCACGTTCGGCGCGACCGTGGTGGCGTTCCCCCAGGCGCCCGGCATGCGCGTGGTGCTGGTGCCGCGGTGCAGCCAGACGGCGGGCGTCGGATCGAGCGGAACCATCAACCTCCCGTCCGCCGCCTTCGTGCTGCGGGTCGGAAGCCGCATCGCCGCCGGCAAGGGCAGCAAAGGCCCCAGCCCGAGCGCCAACAACGTCCACTCCCAGGTCATCATCCCGCCCGGCAGCGCCGCCCGAAGCGTGGTGGTCCCGCCGTGCCGCCCCCAGAGCGGGAGCGGGAAGGGCAACGCCGTGGTGGTCACGCCGCCGCCCGCCGGCTCCAGCACGGCGCTGGCGCCGCGCTGCTGACGGCCGGCTAGGGGGTCAGGCCGGCGGCCCGCATGGCGTCGCCGTCATCGGCGAAGATCTTGACCCGGTATGGCCGGCCTTCCCGCAGCCATATCACGTGGGCGGTGCGCTCCTCCACGGTCACCTGGCTGGACTTCCCCACGCCGGTGATCCGCACCCGGGCAACCACGGCGTCCCCCGCGTCCAGCAGCTCGTCGATCTCCACCACGAAGCGCTCCCAGGTGTCGAAGGTCCGTTCGAAGAACCGGCGGTAGGCGTCGCGGCCGCGGATAACGCCCTCGTCGGGGAGGCGCTCGGAGGCGTCGAATTCGACGTTCGCGTTCGCCCCCTCCAGCACGGAGTCCAGGGCCCCTTCGTTGAAGGCCCGGTACAGCCCACGGACGATCTCGACGTTCCGGCTCGACATCCCGGCCGCAGTATCGCCGAAGCCGACCCGATCACTGCCGCGCGGCTCGAGTAAGGTGCCCACCGCCGTCCCTTCGAGGAGGAACCGATGAGCGTGCTCGGCCTGTCCCCGCTCGGCCGTCTGGCCGGAATAGCCCCCTTGGGGCTCCGTCTCGTGCTGGGCGTGGTGATGGTGATTCACGGGTACGGCAAGGTGGTCACCGGGCCGGCGCGGTTCGGTCTGGGCCTCGGGGCCCTGGGCGTCCCGGCGCCGGAGCTGATGGGCTACGTGGTCACCGTGGTCGAGGTCGCCGGGGGCATCCTGCTCCTGGTCGGCCTGCTCTCGCGCGTGGCCGCCCTGGTGCTCGCCATCGAGATGGTCTTCACGATCGCCCTGGTCAAGGTCGACGTCGGCCTGATCAGCGCCCCTCGAGGGGCGCCGGGCGCCGAGTTCGACCTGGCGCTGCTGGCGGGGTTCCTGGCCATCGTGCTGGCGGGCCCCGGCAAGTTCTCGCTCGACAGGCTCATCGGGCTGGAGCGCCAGCGCACGGTCGATCACCCGCAGCCCGACCTGGCGGCCATCGGTCGCAGCGCGGACGGCCTGGGCACGGTGACGCGAGTTCCGAGCGCGGAACGCGCGGCGCCGTCGTCGCCCGCCGGGGTGGAGGAGGCGCCGTCGGCGGCCGTGGATCCGGCCACGGCGGAACATCCCCCGCCGACCGTCGTCGACCCGGGTCCGGTGCCCCAATCCGACGAGCCGGCCGGCGCGCTTGCCCCGACGGCGGCCGGACCGGAGGACGCCGACGCCCCCGAGCCGGTCGAGGCGAGCGAATCCGTGGAGGCGGTCGAGCCGGCCGAGCCGGTGGTGGCGCCGGCCGCCAGCCCTCCGCCGACCCCCTCGCCCGCGCCACGCCCTCCCGTTGCGCCCCGACCGAGCGCCTCGCCCGTCCAGCGGCTGCGCGAGCGCCCCGGGCTGGCCATCGCGGCCGGCGTTGCCGCCGGACTGTTCATCCGCTCGGCGCTGCGCCGCCGCTAAGGGAGCCGGCGCGCCCGGCGCCGTCCGGCGCCCGGAGATTCGCGTGTTCCGACGCGGGTAGACGGCCCGAGAGGGAAGCGACCAGGAGACGACGAGCGATGGCCACCTCCACCGAAACGCCGGACAAGAGGATCCCGCGCGACCGCGAGAACGACTACACACGCGACGCCGCCGAGGCGCGCCGGGCCTTCCTGCAGGAGGAGACCGACGCCGAGCTGGAGCACGTCTCCCAGTACTCGTTCGACCCGTCGCTCGTGTCGGGCAACATCGAGCAGTTCATCGGCGTCGCGCAGGTGCCGATCGGCATCGCCGGGCCGCTGCTGGTGGACGGAGAGGACGCCCAGGGCGAGTTCTACGTACCGATGGCCACCGCCGAGGGCACGCTCGTGGCCAGCTACAACCGGGGCATGAAGCTCCTGCACGAGGCGGGCGGCGTCAGGACGACGATCATGGACGACGCCATGCAGCGGGCCCCCGCCTTCCTGTTCGAGAGCGCGCGCGAGGCCCGCGCCTTCGGCGAGTGGCTGGGCGAGCACTTCGACGAGATCCGCGACGCGGCAGAGGCCACCACGCGCTCGGGCCACCTGCGCGACATCGAGCAGTACTCGGCCAGCCGGATGCTGTTCACCCGCTTCAACTACACGACCGGGGACGCGGCCGGCCAGAACCTGTCCGGCAAGGCGACACAGGCCGCCTGCGACTGGATCGTGGCCAACCACCCCCAGGTCGACCACTACTTCCTCGAGTCCAACTTCGCCACCGACAAGAAGAGCTCGCAGGTCAACATGCTTCGGACCCGCGGCAAGCGGGTGGTGGCCGAGGCGACGATCCCCGACGAGCTGATCGAGAAGCACATGCACTCGACCAGCGAGCTGCTGTTCCGTGCCCGTCAGGTGTCGAACCTGGGCGGGTTCATGTCAGGCGTCAACAACAACGGCGCCCACTCCGCCAACGGCATCACGGCGATGTTCATCGCGACCGGGCAGGACGTCGCCAACGTGGCCGAGTCGTCAGCCGCCTTCGTACACGCGGAGCTGCGGGCCAACGGCGACTACTACTACTCAGTCACGATCCCCTCGCTGATCGTGGGCACCTACGGCGGCGGCACCGGGCTGGCCACGCAGCGGGAATGCCTCGAGCTGCTGGGCTGCTACGGGAAGGGCAAGGTCCGCCGCCTGGCCGAGGTCGTGGCCGCCACGGTCCTGTGCGGCGAGCTGTCGCTGGGCTCGGCCATCGTGGCCGAGGAGTGGGTGTCGGCGCACGATCTCTACGGGCGCAACCGTCCGTGAACCCGGCCGGCGCCAGGAAGCGCTGATTCCTCCTCGGCAGGCGTATCCCCGATCCGTGCGCTGC
>DATFPO010000255.1:0-3844 GCA_035264745.1 Solirubrobacteraceae bacterium
GTCCGCCCGCAGCGACGCCACGGCGAGTGCCGCGGCGCCCTCCCCGCGGCCGATGAAGCCCATCCCCTCGGCGGTGGTGGCCTTGACGCTCACCCGAGCCGGCTCGGTGCCCAGCGCCCCGGCCAGCGCCTCGCGCATCCGGTCCCGATGTGGCGCGAGCCTGGGTGACTCGACGATCACCGTGGCGTCCACGTTGACCACCGAAAGCCCTTTGGACGCCAGCAGCTCGACCACCTGGCGTAGCAGCACCAGCGAGTCGGCGTCGCGATGCCGTTCGTCCGTGTCGGGGAAGTGCTCCCCGATGTCGCCCAGCGTCGCGGCCCCCAGCAGCGCGTCGATGACCGCGTGCGTGACCACGTCGGCGTCGGAGTGGCCGCCCAGGCCGCGGTCGTGCGGTATCTCCACCCCTCCGAGCACCAGACGCCGGCCGTCCGCGAACGGATGGCAGTCGTAGCCGATCCCGACCAGGTGGCTCACGGCTCGCCCAGGGGCTCGAGGCTGCGCCGGCGGTGGTCGAACACGGACAGCTGCTCCACGCCCAGGTCGGCGAGCAGCCGGGTCGCCTCGCCGTAGCGGTAGCCCAGCTGGTCGGGGACGTGGGCGTCGCTGGAGAGGGCCACCGGGCATCCGCACTCCAGGCACCACTCCAGCAGCGCCCGGTCGGGATAGATGTCGCCGACCGGCTTGCGCAGGCCGGCGGTGGAGACCTCGATCGCGATGCGCGACGCGGCGATGCCCTCCATGGCCAGCTCGTAGAAGCGCCGCAGGTCGCCCTCCGGACGGGGCCGGTCGGCCCCCCAGACCTTCACCAGGTCCGGGTGGGCCAGGATGTCGAACAGCCCGCTGGCGGCGGCCGCGCCGAGGGTCTGGAAGTACCGCCGCCACACCTGGTCCGGGCTGCGTGCGTCGCGCCAGACATCCCATTCGTCCTCGGTGTCGACCGCCTGGTCGCGCAGGAAGTGGACAGAGCCGATCACGTAGTCCCAGTCGCCGGCCTCGAGCAGGTTGGCCATCCGGTCCTCCCGCCCCGGGAGGAAATCCGCCTCGATCCCCAGCCTCAGGTCGGTCTGCTCGCGCACGAAGCCGCAGTAGTCGTCCAGGTCGTCCACCGCCTGCCCGGCCCAGAAGGGATGGCGCCAGACGTCCAGGGCCTGGCGGAAGCGGTAGACGTGCTCGGAGACGCCGAGCTCCTCGATCCCACGCTCGGACGCCACGGCGCGGTAGCGCTCGGCGTTGGCGGCGGTGAAGAAGCGCTGCGCCGGCGTGCCCGCCTCGTCGGGGCGCAGGTGGACGTGGTAGTCGGTCAGCATGCGCTTCGCGACAGCAGCAGCTCGGCCACGCCGAGCTCGAGGGGGGTGGTGACCTTGAGGTTCTCGGGAGGGCCGGGGACCACGCGCACCGTCCCACCCGCGCGCTCCACCAGCCAGGCGTCGTCGGTCGCGCGGGCGAGGGTGCCGGAATCCACCTCGAGCGCGCGCTCCAGCGTCTCGCGGCGGAACGCCTGGGGCGTCTGCACCGCCCACAGGGCGCTGCGGTCGAGGGTGTCGCGCACCACGCGGTCGGGGCCGACGCGCTTGACCGTGTCGGTGACCGGGACGGCGGCGATGGCACCGTCGCATCCGGACGCGTCGAGCTCGCGCAGCGTGCTCTCGAACAGCTCCGGGCCGACGAGCGGGCGGGCGGCGTCGTGCACCACCACCGGGTCCCCCGGCCCGGCGGCGTCGAGGGCGGCGCGCACCGACTCCGACCGGCTGGCCCCGCCCCTCACCCCGTGGACGCCCTCCGGCGCGGCCTCGCCGTCCGGGAGAGCGACGACCACCCGCTCGACCGCGGGCACACGGCTGATGGCCTCCAGGCTCCACTCCAGCATCGGGCGCCCGGCCAGCATGACGAACGCCTTGGCCCGCTCGAAGCCAAGGCGTTCGCCAGTCCCGGCGGCCAGCAGGATCGCCACCGCCATCGCGATTCAGGCTCCGCTACTGGGCGCCGACCGCCATCTGCCCGTCGGCCGAGCGGGAGAGGATCTCGTCCAGGTGCTCCTCGGCCTCCTCCTCGCCCATCTCCAGCGCGTACATCAGCTCGGAGGCGAGGATCTTCTTGGCCCGAGTGAACATCTGCTTCTCGCCGGTCGACAGCCCCTTCTGGGCCTCGCGGATGGCCAGGTTGCGCACCACCTCGGCCAGCTCGTAGATGTCCCCGGTCTTGATCTTGTCGCGGTTGTGCTTGAAGCGCCGGTTCCAGTTCTTGGGCATCTCCGACACCTCATCCGAGAGGACGCCGAGCACCTTCTGCACGGTCTCCTCGTCGATGACCCGCCGCAACCCGGCCTTCCCGGCGTTGTCGGTGGGAACCATCACCGTCATGTCGTTGTGGAGGATCTTGATCGTGAGGTACTCGCGCCTCTCGCCGAAGATCTCCTTTCGCTCCTTCTTGAGGACCTTGCCGGCGCCGTGATGCGGGTAGACGACGTTGTCGCCGACCTCGAACTCGAGGCATTCGATCTCACGGCTGACCTCGAGGTCCTCCAGATGGTCTTCGATGACTTCGGTAATGGTGCCCTCCTTCTCAGGCCCGGCGCTGGTGTGCGGTCCGGGTGTCTAGGTCTGCAGGTATCGGTCCACGAGGTTGATCTCCTGCAACCGGCGAAGGCCCTCGCGGATGTCCTTCGCACGGATCTCACCGACGCCCTCGACGGTCTCCAGCTCCGCGTCGGTGGCGGCCAGCATCTCGTCCAGGCGGCCGAACTCGCCGACGATCTGTCCGACGACCAGCCTGGGCAGACGGGGGATGCGCCCGAGGATCCGGTAACCCCGGGGCGACACCGGATAGTCGAGCGTGTTGAGCTTGCGGTCGTAGCCGAGCAGCTCGGCCAGGCGCCCGAAGTCCAGCAGGTCCTGGTGCGGCAGCCGCACGAGCTGGTCCATGACGGCGGCGAAGGCGGCGTCGCTGTCGTCGGTCAGATAGTCGTGGATCAGCGCCGCCTTGTCCCCGGCGACGCCCACCATCGTCTCGTCCAGTTGCATCTCGATCAGCCGGCCCTCGGTCCCCAGCTCGACTATGTAGCGCTCGATCTCCACCGCCATGCGGGTGACCAGCTCGGCGCGCTGGAGCACGGTGAGCACGTCGTGCAGGGTCGAGCCGCCCTCGAACTCGAGCGCGGTCAGCCTGGTGGAGACCTGGTCGAGGCGGGTGCGGTACTTGTCCAGCGTGGCCAGCGCCTGGTTGGCCTTGGCCAGCACGACGGGGATGTCGACCATGATGTACTTGGCCCCGTCGACGTAGAGGGAGACGACGTCGCGGCGCTGGGACAGCGCGATCACGGTGGCGTCGGTCTGCTTGGACACGCGCTCGGCGGTGCGGTGTCGGGTGCCCGTCTCCACCGAGAGGATCGTCGGGTCGGGCATCAGCTGGACGTTGGCCCAGACGATTCTGGTGACGTTCTGGTTGAGGATGATCGCCCCGTCCATCTTGGCGACCTGGTACAGCAGGGCGGGCGTGTAGTCGGCGTCCAGGCGGATGCCGCCCGAGAACAGGAACGACAGCTCGTCGGGGTCGCCGATCACGATCAGGCCACCGGTCCGGGCGTGGAGGATGTGATCGAGGCCCTCGCGCAGCGCCGTCCCGGGCGCCACCATCTCGAGGGCCTTTACCAGCCGGGGTTCCTGACGCGCCTCGAGCTCGTTGAGCTCTTCCCCGGACCTGGACGGCATAGGGACACCATTCTAGCGGGAATGGTTGTCCGGACTTTCCGACGGATTCCCCCCCCGGCGGGATTCCGTGGGCCAGGCGGCCTCGTCGGGGCCTACTTCTCGGAATCTTCCACCGGCGGCTCGAGCGCCTCGGC
>DATFPO010000256.1:0-7455 GCA_035264745.1 Solirubrobacteraceae bacterium
CGACATGCGCGAGGCCCAGAGCGTCCTGCAGCTGGTGCTGGAGATGCGCCGCGACGCCCTGCGCAAGATCGCCGACAAGCTGCCCAGCGCCCAGGCCAGCGGCGGCACGGCCGACCAGGCCATCGTCCAGCTCACCGGCCAGATGCAGCTCCTGTACGCCTCCGACCTGCTGTTCAAGTACCGCGTGGCGCCGGTGATCAGGCGCGGGCTCCAGGAGGGCGAGGTCCAGGGCCAACCCGTCCCGGATACCAACTTCTTCCCCACCGTCAGGTGGCTGGACGCCGGGGAGGTCGCCAAGCGGCTCGGGGCCACGCTCACCGCCTCCAGGCCCAGCGGCCCGGTGGCGCCGGGCTCCCACGGCCACTCCCTGACCTCGGTCAGCGTGGGCGACACCGAGTTGGACCCCGACACCGCCAACCGCATACCCGCCGGCTCCAACCAGGCCTTCACGGTCAAGTTCCAGAACCAGGGCGACAACGACGAGACCGGCGTCGTGGCCAGACTGTCGATCGAGGGTTCGGGCAACCCGATCACCGCCGAGGCGACGGTGCCCCAGACCACCAAGGGCAGCGAGGCGTCGGTGGACATCCCCGTGCGCCAGGCCCCTCCGACCGGGGTTCCGCTCACCGCCACCGTCTCCATCGACGCGGTCCCCGGCGAGAAGATGCTCGACAACAACAAGCGCTCCTACCCGGTGGTGTTCACCCAGGGCTGACCCGGGCGTCCCGCCGCCGCGGCGCCGACGGCGGTCGTCTTATCCTTGCGGCGTGAGCGCCCTGACTTCGACTCCCGGGATCGTCGCCCTGGCGGCGGCGGCCGTGGCGCTAGTCGCCCTGGTCTTGGCCGTGGTGCTCGGGGTCAAGCTGCGGCGCCTGAGGCGGGCGCAGCGCGTGGTGCTGGGCGAGGAGGGGCAGGATCTGGTCGGCCACGCTGCCGCCCTGGACGAGAACTTCGATCGGCTGGCCGCCGAGGTCGAGCAGGCGTCGATCGCGCTGCACGAACGCGTCACGGACGTCGAGCGGCGCCTCGACGGCGCCATCACGTACCGATCGCTGATCCGCTACGACGCCTACAACGAGATGTCCGGACGCCAGTCCACCTCGATCGCCCTGCTGGACGCGTCCCACTCCGGGGTGGTGCTGTCCTCGATCCACCATCGCGACCAGGCCCGCCTGTACGCGAAGCGGATAAACGGCGGCGAGCCGGAGCTCGAGCTATCGCCCGAGGAGACGGAGGCGGTTCGCCAGGCGCTGGAGCCCGAGGAGCACCGCGCCGCCGCCCCGGGCCGCTAGGGGTCGAGCTGGTGCTGGTGGGCTACCTCGGTCCCGAGGGGACGTTCACGCACGAGGCGCTGATGGCCGACCCGGCTGCCGGGTCGTTCGAGCTGCGCCCGCTGCCGACGGTCTACGACACGATCATGGCCGTCCAGAGGTCCCTGGTCGACCGGGCGCTGGTGCCGATCGAGAACTCGCTGGAGGGGTCGGTGAACGCCACGCTCGACACCCTCGCGGTGGAGGCGGGCGGCGTCGCCATCGTGGGCGAGACCGTCCATCCCATCCGCCACTGCCTGATCGCCCGGCGCCCGGTCGCGCTCCAGGAGATCCATCGGGTGGTCTCGCATCCCCAGGCCACGGCGCAGTGTGCCCGCTTCCTGCGCGCCCGGCTCGGTGGGGCGTCGATCACCCCCGCCACCTCGACCGCCGACGCGGTGCGCACGGTGGCCGGGTCCAACCACGCCACGGCCGCGCTGGGGACCCGCCTCTCGGCCGACATCTACGGCTGCGTGGTCCTGGAGGACGGGGTCGAGGACCTCGCCGGCAACCAGACCCGCTTCGTTTGGCTGGGCCCGCGCGGCCTCGAGCCGGCCGGCCGCGGGCCGTGGAAGACGTCGATCGTCTTCTGGGGCGCCGGCGACGACGCTCCGGGCTGGCTGGTTCGCTGCCTCTCCGCGCTCGCCGATCGGGACGTCAACCTGACGATGATCGAGTCGCGCCCGCGGCGGCTGGCGCTGGGGCACTACATGTTCTTCGCCGACCTCCAGGGGCACGCGGAGGATCCGCGCGTCGCCGACGCCCTGCGCGCCCTGGGGGCTCAGACCGAGGCGCTGCGGGTGCTCGGCTCCTACCCGGCGGCCTGAGCGCCCCGCGGGCGAACCTCGAGGCGGCGGCGGTCGGCCACGTCCACCGATCGGGTGCCGTCGAGCACCTCCAGCAGCTCCTCGCCCACCAGCTCCGCGCGCCAGCCCTGGAGCACCCGCAGCCGCCGGGGGTCCTCGTCCTGGCGCACGCTGGAGACCAGCTGCATGAGCTCGTCCTGGGTGGCGACCAGCCCGGCGGCCACCCTGGCCTCGAGCGCCCGGTGGCGAACCACGGCGCCCAGCAGCCCCGCCACCGGAGAGTCGGCCGCGCTCGGCGGGCGGCGTGCCGGCGCCACCTCGGGCGCGGGTCGCCGCGCGCCGCGCGCGATCGCCTCCAACAGGGATCCGGATCGCCGGTGCAGCGTCGACTCGGGCAGGCCCCGCACGTCGCCCAGGGCCCGCCGGTCGCGCGGCGCCTGGCGGGCAACCTCCACCAGCACGTGGTCGGCGAGGACCGAGCCGGCGTTGCGATCGATCTCGCCCGCGAGCGTCTCTCGCCAGTCGACCAGCTCGCGCGCGATCGCTCGTGCCGGCGGCTTGAGCCGCGCGATACCCGGCAGGCGCGCGAACAGGGCGTCGGGGTAGCGCTCGTCGCTGACCGTCTCCAGCCACCGGCATTCCTCCCTGGCCCAATCCAGGCGCCCGGCGCGCTGAAGCTCGGCCTCGAGCGCTTCCCCCAGCTCGAGCAGGTGACGGGCGTCCTCCAGCGCGTAGCGCAGCTGGCCCTCGGTGAGGGGGCGCCGGTCCCAGCGCGTGAACGACTCCGCGCTGGCGATCCGTATACCCAGCACCCGGCGCACCAGCGAGCGGTAGCTCTCCTGGTTCCCGTGGCCCAGGAACCCCGCCGCCACCTGGGTGTCGAAGACGTTGACCACCGGAGTGGCCCAGGCCCGCTTGAGCAGAGCGATGTCGTGGCGGCCGGCGTGAACCACCACCTCGATCTTCGGGTCCGCCAGCGCGGCGGCGAGCGCCGCGGGATCGCTCCCGTCGAGGGGGTCGACGACCTCGGTGCGTATGCCCTCGTCGGCGGCCGGATCGCGCAGCGCCACCTGGGCCAGGCACAGCATCGGCCGATAGCGGCGCTCGGCCATGAACTCGGTGTCGACGGCCATGCGGGCCGCGCGGCGGGCCAATTCGGCCAGGTGCTCGCTCATCGCAGCGTCGAATCTAGGGAACAGGCGCCCGCTACACTGCGGGCCCGGAAATGGCCGTGGACGTACCACCAGCCCCAGCCCGGCCTGCGCCGCTCGACGAGCACTGGCGGCGCGGGTCTGCCCCGACCGGTGAGAGCCACACGGTCGGCGGCCGAGTGCTCGTCCTCAACGCGACCTACGAGCCGATCAACGTCTGCACGATCAGGCGCGCCGCCGTCCTGCTGCTCAAGGAGAAGGCGGAGATCATCGAGCACGCGGAATGGGAGCTGCGGTCCGAGAGCCTCACCCTGCCTCGACCGGTGGTGATCCGCCTGGTGACCTACGTCCGCGTCCCGCGCGACACCCACCGGCGCAAGATCACCCGGCGGGCCGTCTTCGCGCGGGACCGGTGGACCTGCCAGTACTGCGGGTCACGCACCAGCCTGACTGTCGATCACGTCGTCCCCCGCTCCAAGGGCGGTCGCTCGAGCTGGGACAACATCGTCACCTCCTGCGCCCCCTGCAACCGGCGCAAGGGGGACGCCATGCTCCGGCAGGCCGGGATGAAGCTGGTCCGCCCGCCCAGCAGCCCTAACCCCCAGATCTTCATCCACGTCGCCACCCCGACGATCCCGGCGGCGTGGCGCGCGTACCTGCTCGAGGCCGCCTGAGGCCGCCGGGATCGTCCGGCGCAAAGGCGAGGGGCGCCCGAAGGCGCCCCTCGATTCAAACTGGCTGGACTGCGGCCCACGTCGCTGGCACTGCCGCCGGGGGGACCAGCTCCGGCAGCGTCGCAGGCGGTGTCCCGGGTTGGATTCGCTAAGCGGATCCAGCCTTCCGACCTAGCGGCCGGTCACCTCCAGGGTCCCGCAAGAACTGTCACTCAACGTAGGACCACCTCCTTTCCCTGGTCCGCCTATCTAACCAGACTCCGCAGCGGTCTCGGGCCGCCGCCCGGACCCGACCGCCGGGGCCCGGCTAGACCGAGCCGTCGCGCCCGTTGGGCTCACCCGCCGACGGCTCCCCGGCCGCCTCGACCGCGGGGCCCTGGCCGTTGCCGGCGGCGGGCAGCGCTTCCGCCACCGGCGCGCCGGTGGCCGCCTCGGTCTCCATGACCAGCGCGACCGCGGACACCTGGTCGTCGTCGCGGATGTTCATGAGCCGGACGCCCTGGGAGGGACGGCCCTGACGCGAGATGCCGCGCACGCCGGTCCGCTGGACCATCCCGTTCTGGGAGATGAACACCAGCTCCTGGTGCTCGCGCACCACCAGCGCCCCGATGAGCGCGCCCTTCCTGTCGGTCATCGAGATCGTCTTGACGCCCATCGTGCCGCGGTTCTTGACCGGGTAGTCGCCGACCAGGGTGCGCTTGCCGTACCCGTTCTCGGTGACCACCAGCAGCTCGGTGTCGTCACGGGCCACGTCCATGGCCAGGACGGCGTTCCCCTTCTGGGAGACGTTCATGCCGCGCACGCCGCCGGTGTCCCGGCCCATCGGCCGCACCTGCGACTCGTGGAAACGCGCCGCCTGCCCCGAGCGGGAGACCAGGATCACGTCGTCGTCGCCGCTGGTGCGGCGCACGGCCACCAGCTCGTCGTCGTCGCGGATGTTGATGGCGATGATCCCGTCGGCCTTGATCGGAGTGTTGTAGGCCGCGAACTCGGTCTTCTTGACCTGGCCGTCGCGGGTGGCGAACACCACGTAGCGGTCCTCGTTGAAGTCGCGGGTCGCGAGGACGGACTGGACGCGCTCGCCCTCGCGCAGCGGCAGGAAGTTGGGCAGCGCCCGGCCCTTGGCGGTGCGCGAGGCCTCCGGCAGCTCGTAGACCTTCGAGCGGTAGACCTTGCCGCGGTTGGTGAAGAACAGCAGGTAGTCGTGCGTCGAGCACACGAAGAGGTGCTCGATGTAGTCCCCGTCCTTCATGTCCATCCCGGTGACGCCGACCCCGCCGCGTCGCTGCATGCGATACGTGGACAGCGGAAGCGACTTGATGTAGCCGCTCTTGGTGATCGTGATCACCATCTGCTGGTCGGCGATCAAATCCTCGATGTCCAGGTCGCCCTCGACGTGGCTGATCTCGGTGCGCCGCTCGTCGCCGTACGTCTCGGCGATCTCCAGCAGCTCCTCCTTGATCAGCCCCATGACCTTGGCCTCGTCGCCCAGGATCTCCCGCAGCTCGCGAATGCGCTCGACCAGGTCGGTGTGCTCCTGCTTGATGCGATCGGATTCGAGTGCGGTCAGCTGGCGCAGGCGCATGTCCACGATCGCCTGGGCCTGGACCATGGTCAGCGCGAAGCGCTCGATCAGCGCGGTGCGGGCGGCGTCCGGGTCGCGCGAGGAGCGGATGGTCTCGATCACCTCGTCCAGGTTGTCCAGCGCCACCAACAGGCCCTCGAGGATGTGGGCGCGCGCCTCCGCCCTGGCCAGCTCGTACTTGGTCCGGCGGGTGACCACCTCGCGCTGGTGGTCCACGTAGGCGCCGATCGCCTCCCGCAGTGACAGCGTGCGCGGGACGCCGTCGACCAGCGCGACCATGTTCACGCCGAAGGTCGTCTGCATCGGCGTGTGCTTGTAGAGCTTGTTGAGCACGACCTTGGGGATGGCGTCGCGCTTGAGCTCGATGACCAGGCGCGTGCCCCGCTTGTCTGACTCGTCACGCAGGTCCGAGATCTCGGAGAGCTTCTTGTTGTGGACGAGGTCGACGATCTTCTGCACCAGGCCTCCGTCGCCGCCCTTCTTGACCGCGTAGGGCAGCTCGGTCACCACGATCGCCTCCTTGCCCTGCTTGAGCGGCTCGACGTGGGCAAGGGCCTGGACTCGGATGCGACCGCGGCCGGTGGCGTACGCATCGCGGATGCCGGAGCCGCCGAGGATGATCCCGCCGGTCGGGAAGTCGGGCCCCTTGAGGTGGCTCATCAGGCCGTCGACGTCGACCTGGGGATCGTCGATGTAGGCGACGGTGGCGGCGATGGTCTCGCGCAGGTTGTGGGGCGGGATGTTGGTCGCCATGCCGACCGCTATCCCCGACGAGCCGTTGACCAGGAGGTTGGGGAAGCGCGACGGCAGGACCAGCGGTTCCTGGACCGACCCGTCGTAGTTGGGGGTGAAGTCGACGGTGTCGGCGTCGAGGTCGCGCAGCATCTCGGTGGCGACCTTCGATAGCCGCGCCTCCGTGTAGCGCATGGCCGCGGCGGGGTCGTCGTCGACCGATCCGAAGTTCCCCTGGCCGTCGGCCAGCGGGTAGCGCATCGCGAAGTCCTGAACGAGCCGGACGAGCGTGTCGTAGATCGCGGCGTCGCCGTGTGGGTGGTACTTACCCATCACCTCGCCCACGATGAAGGCGCACTTGCGGAACGGGCGGGTGGGCTGAAGGCCGTTCTCGTTCATCGAGAACAGCACCCGGCGATGCACCGGCTTCAGGCCGTCGCGCGCGTCGGGCAGCGCCCGGCCGACGATCACCGACATCGCGTAGTCGAGGTAGGAGGACTTCATCTCCTCCTCGAGGCCGCGCGGCTCGATGTTGCCGCCGGTGAGCTGGTCGGGAGTCGCCATCTAGCCGGTCACCTCCCTCCTAGACATCGAGGTTGGCGACCTGCTTGGCGTTGTCCTCGATGAACTTGCGCCGCGGCTCGACGTGGTCGCCCATGAGCATCGAGAAGAGCTGCGCGGCGGCCGAGGCGTCCTCCATGGTGACCTGGGCCAGCGTCCGGCTGGCTGGGTCCATGGTGGTCTCGGCCAGCTGGTCGGCGTTCATCTCGCCCAGGCCCTTGAATCGCTGGAGCTTGACCCCGCGCTTGGCCACCTCCAGCACGCAGCGCCGGAGCTCCTCGAACGACAGCGCCTCGACCTGGTGCTCGCCCAGCCGTACCTGGAAGGACGGGGTGCCGGCGAGCTCGACGAGCGCCCCGTGCACGCGTAGGAACTGGCGATAGTCGTTGCCTTCGAGCATGCCCAGCGGCAGTCGGTGGGCGCGGGCGAACCCGGTCTTGCGCTCGACCGCCCGCACCACGACCGCGGCCGCGTCCTGGCTGACGATCTCGGTGTCGTAGGGGTCGCTGTCGGCGGCCGGACGGGCGACCAGCTCCTGCAGGGCCTGTGCGCTGGCCACGCCCTCGTCGAGGATCTGCGACTCCTCCAGGAAGGTCACGGTCCCGTGGCCGTGCTCGGCGCGCAGCGACGAGGCCC
>DATFPO010000257.1:0-17990 GCA_035264745.1 Solirubrobacteraceae bacterium
AGCGCCGACTGGCCACCCAGGGGCACGAGCTGCGCGGCCGGCGCCGCCACGCCCACGTCGACGTGCGCCGGACCATGCGCGCCTCGCTGGAGACCGGAGGGGTCCCCGTCAAGCTCAAGTTCCGGCCGGTGCGCCCGCGGCGGCCGGAGATCTACGTGCTGTGCGACGTCTCGACCAGCGTCACCTCGGCGTCGGTGTTCTTCCTCTCGGTCCTGCACGCGCTGCACGACGCCTTCCGCAAGCTTCGGTCGTTCGTGTTCATCGAACGCATTTCCGAGGTCACCGAGATCTTCGAGCGCGAGCGCTCGTTCAAGGCGGTATCCGAGACGATCGGCCGGGACGCCGGCGTGGCGGACGTCTCGGGCTACACCGACTACGGCCGGGTCTGGTCGGAGTTCCTGGCCCAGGTCGAGGACGACCTGCATCCCCGCGCCACGGTGATCGTGCTGGGCGACGCCAGCACCAACGGCCGCGATCCCCGCGAGGACCTGTTCGCCGGCGTGGCGGAGCGGGCCGGGAGGACCTACTGGCTCAATCCCGAGCCGCGGCTGTACTGGAACTACGGCGACTCGGTGATCGCCGCCTACGAGCGCCACTGCCAGGCGTTCGAGTGCTGGACCACCAACCACCTCGAGGACTTCGTCAAGGCGCTCACCCGTCCCGCGGTGGCCGCGGGCGGCTGACCCGGGGGCCAACCGAGCCGCGCACGCTACCCCTGCCTGGCGGTCCGGCCGCGGGGCTGCGCTACGATGGCCACACAAGCGAACAGGGGGGCTGGCGGGCAGAGCCGGCTGAGATAGCGCCTCCGGGGACCGACCGCCCGGCGCTGACCCTTCGAACCTGTGGGGTAATGCCCGCGAAGGGAGCGACGACAACTCGTCCCGAGGCTCCCGTCCAGGAGCCTCGAATCGTTCAAGGACCCGCTGCGGGCGGCGTCCTGGTGGAGGCCGCCGGCTTCTCCTATCGCTCGCGACGGGGGCTGGTCCACGCGCTGGGCGGGATGTCGCTGCGGGCGGCGCCCGGGGAGATGGTGACCGTGGTCGGCCCCAGCGGCTGCGGCAAGTCCACGCTCCTGGAGCTGGTGTGCGGGCTGCGATCCCCGGACGCGGGGCGGGTGCAGGCGGATCCCGCGGTCTACATGCCCCAGCGCGATCTGCTCCTCCCCTGGTCGAGCGCGCTCGACAATGCGGCCCTGCCGCTGCTGGTCCGCGGCGTCCGCCGCGAGCAGGCCCGCGCGCGGGCCCGGCCCCTGTTCGCGGAGCTCGGGCTGTCCGGGTTCGAGACCGCCATGCCCCACGAGCTGTCCGGAGGGATGCGCCAGCGTGTCGCCTTCCTGCGCACGCTGCTCGCCGCCAAGCCGGTGCTGGCGCTCGACGAGCCGTTCGCGGCTCTGGACGCGCTCACCCGCGCCCAGGCGCAGGCCTGGCTGGCCGACGCCCTGGCGCGCCAGCCCCGAACGGTGATCCTGGTCACCCATGACGTCGAGGAGGCGGTGGTGCTGGGCGATCGGGTGATCGTGATGTCGCCGCGGCCCGGCCGCGACCTGGCGGAGGTCCCCGTCGACCTGCCGCGACCCCGCAGACGCACCGATCCGGCGGTGGTGGCCCTGCGTGAGCGCGCCCTGGAGGCCCTGGCGTGATCCGGGCGCTGATGCTCGCGGTGCTGCTGCTGGCCGGCTGGGAGGCGTACGCCCAGCTGAGCGGGATCGACGACTTCATCCTTCCCGCGCCCACCGAGGTGGCGGCCGCGCTCTACGCCGACCGCGGCGTCCTGTGGCAGAACTTCCAGGTGACCGCGGCCGAGGTGCTGCTGGGAATCGGGGTCGCGGTCGCCGCCGGCGTGGGCTGCGCGGTGGCGATCCACCTGTCGGCCACCCTGCGGCGCACCGCCTACCCGCTGCTGGTGGCCTCGCAGACCATCCCCATCGTGATCGTCGCCCCGCTGCTGGTCGCCTGGCTGGGGTACGACCTCGCCCCCAAGCTGGCGATCGTCGGCCTGGTCTGCTTCTTCCCGGTCACCGTGACCACCCTCGACGGCCTGGCCGGCGCCGACCCCGACCTGCGCAAGCTGATGCGAACGCTCGACGCCTCCCGGCTGCAGACCTTCAGACGCGTGGAGGCACCGGGCGCCCTGCCGGCCCTGTTCAGCGGGGCGCGGATCGCGGTGGCGGTCGCGGTGATCGGCGCGGTCCTGGCCGAGCAGGCCGGGTCGTCCGACGGTCTCGGCCATCTCATCCTGCAGGCCATCCCCCAGTTCCAGACCGCACGCGCCTACGCCGCCGTGGTAGTGCTCTCCGCCTTCGCGATCGCGCTGTTCGCCGGCCTGCGGTTGGCCGAGCGGCGCCTTCTCCCCTGGGCCCATCGATCCGAAGGAGCCGTCACGTGAAGACCAGACTCGTCCTCGCCGCCGCGGCGGCCATCCTGGCACTGGTGGTCGGCGGCTGCGGGCCCAAGCGCGAGCCCACGACGCCCCCGCGGCCCGAGCCGTTCGACCTGGTTCTGGACTTCTTCCCCAACGCCGACCACGTGGGCGTCTACGCCGGCCTGGCCGACGGCGCCTTTCGTCACGAGGGCCTGGACCTGCGTCCGCGCGTGCCGTCGGATCCGGCCGCCCCGCTCAAGCTGCTCGCCGCCGGCCGCGCCGACCTGGCCATCTCCTACGAGCCTGAGCTGCTGCTGGCCCGCGACCGCGGCCTCAGGCTCGTCTCGGTGGGAGCCATCGTGCAGCGGCCCCTCACGTCGGTGATCGCGCTGCCCGCGGCACGGGTACGCCGCCCGGCCGACCTGCGCGGAAAGCGGGTCGGCACCGCCGGCATCCCGTACCAGTCGGCCTACCTGCGCACGATCCTGGCGCGCGCCCACGTCGACTCGGCGTCGGTCCACGAGACCGACGTCGGGTTCAACCTGGTCCCGGCGATGCTGTCGCGCAAGGTGGACGCCACCCTCGGCGGGTTCTGGAACTACGAGGGCATCCAGCTTGCCCAGCGGCGCCGCAATCCCGTGGTCATCCCGGTCGACCGGGCCGGCGTGCCCACCTACGACGAGCTGATCGTCGTGGCCCGTGAGCAGGACGCCCGGGAGCGGGGCGGGCGCATCCGCCGCTTCCTGCGAGCCCTGGCCGCCGGCTACGAGTCCGCCCGCCGCGATCCGAGCCGGGCCGTAGCCCAGCTGGTGCGCGCCAACCGCGACCTCGACCCGCGACTTCAGCTGGCCAGCGTGCGCGCCACCCTGCGCGCCTTCTTCCCCGCCGATCCCCGGAAGCCGTTCGGCTACCAGGACGCCGGGGAGTGGGCTTCGTATGGAGCCTGGATGCTGCGCAACCAGCTGATCCGCCGGCCGCCCGCCGGGCGCGCGTTCACCAACGAGTTCCTGCCCGGACAGGGGCTTTAGCCGCCCCCGCGCGGGGGCCACGCGGCCGGGCTACGGGGCCGCGGGCCGGACACCCGACCGGCCGAGGCGGCCGGCGTGGAGGTAGGCGGCGGCCAGACCGGCCCAGGGGTCGTAGCGGGCGAACAGCTCGCGCACCTCCTCCTCGGCCGCGCGCGAGAACGGGTTGCCGGTCCGCAGCCGGCCGACCAGCTTGAGGTAGGTCAGGTCGCCGGCGGGCAGCTGGTCGAGGCGGCCCTGGCCGTGCAGCGCCACCATCTCGGTCGTCCAGCGCCCGATGCCGGGGATCGCCCGCAACCGCCGCCATGCCCGCTCGTGGTCGCCGTCGTGTAGGTCGATACGACCCGCCGCCACCTCGCGGGCGGCGCGAACCAGGGCGACCGCGCGTCCGCCCGACAGCCCGAGCGACTCCAGCAGCGCGGGCGCCGTCCGTGCGATCCGTGACGCCGGTGGGACGTCTCGCAGCCCGGTCCGCGGGCAGCGCCGGCCCAGCCGCCGCACGATCCGCCGCTGGATCTCCGCCGCCCGGCCGAACTCGATCAGCTGCTCGCAGACCGCCCAGGCCAGCGCCTCGAAGGGCTCCGGCCGGCGGCGCGCCCGCAGGTGGGGGTTGCGCCGGACCGCCCCCCCGATCAGCGGATCCCAGCGAAACCGATCGTGGAAGGCGCGCAGGTCGTCGTCAACGCCGAGCGCGAAGCGCAGGCGCCCCACGGCGTATTCGGCGGCGTCGCGCCGGTCGGCGCGAGCCGTGATCACGACCCGTTCGCGCGCGGGCTGGCGCGCCCGGATCACCACCGGCTCGGACTCGACGTGCAGCAGGCGCGAGAGGCCGCCGTCGCCGACCCGAGCGACGCCGTCCGGGCCCCCGAACCGCGGAAGCCGGAACGGCCACCGCGGTCGGACCTCGACCGAGACCTCGGTCACCCCCGGTCGAGCAGATGCACGTCGACCAGGAAGGAGCGGCTGGCGACGACCTGGGCCGGCCGCGACGAGCGGCGCGGGCGACGCATCACCGGCCGCCGCCGGGTCCTGATCCGCCGCATCGCCGCCACGGTCACCGCCCCGGCCATCAGCCCGGTGGCGGCGACGGCGGCCGCCTGGACCGCCGGCGAGGCGGCCGCGCCCCCGCGCTGGACCTCGGCGGGATCGGACACGGCCGGGAGCGTCTCGCGCTCGGGCTCGACCACTCCCGTGACCTCCTCGAACTCCTCGTCCGACGGCCTCACGGGCCGGAGTCTATCCCCGGCCCGGACGAGGACGCGACGGCACGAGCCCACCCGCCGAGCGCCTCAGACCGGGCGTTCGTACACCCGGAAGCGCTTGACGATCCGCCCACCCATCGCCTCCATGCCCCGGTTCATGTCCTGGTTGGTCTCGAGGATCCAGCCGGTCTCGCCCCAGGTCTGGGGGGTGGACGCCGCCATGTCGAAGTGCTCGTTGTAGAAGCGCGCGGCGACGCCGGTGTGCCTGTACTCGGGCTTGACCCCCAGGAATCCGACCCGGACCCGGTCGATGCGCCGGCGCTCGCGCAGGAATCGCAGCCAGCCGAGCGGGAGAAGCCGCCCGTTCATCACCCGCAGGACCCGGTTGATGTCGGGGAAGGTCAGCGCCACGCCGACCGTCTCGCCGTCCTTCTCGGCCACCATGCACCAATGGCGGTCGAAGACCAGCTGCATCTCCTGGGCCAGGTAGTCCAGGTCGGCGGATGTGTAGGGCGAGAACCCCCAGTTCTGGCTCCAGGCCGCGTTGTAGACGTCGGCGAAGCGGTCGAGCTCGCGGCGCAGGTGGCGCCGCGACATCCTGCGGACCGTGATGCCGTGCCGGGACTCGACCTGCTCGGCCAGCTCGACGATCACCGGGAGCACCTTGCCGCGGTCGGCGATCTCCAGCTCCCACATCAGCAGATCCATGGCCTTCTCCAGGCCCGCCTCCTCGCAGCGCCGCCGGTAGTAGGGCGGGTGCCAGGGCTGTTTGATCATCGGGTCGCGGTCGAAGCCCTCGACCAGGACGCCGCTCTCGTCGTTCATCGTGAAGTCCATCGGTCCGATCATGCGGTCGCGTCCCCGGCCTCGCAGCCAGCCGGCGGCGGCGTCCAGCAGCGCCTCGGCCACCTCGGGGTCGTCCTCCAGCTCCAGGAAGCCGAACATCCCCCAGGCGTTGCCGTGGAAGTCGTTGAACGACCTATCGATGTGCGCGGTGATGCGCCCCACCACGGTCGCGTCCCGCCGGGCCATGAAGTACTCGGCCTCGCCGTGGGTGAAGAAGGCGTTGCGCCGGCGGTTCAGGAACAGCCTGCGCTCGAGCCGCAGCGGGGGAATCCAGTGGGGCTGGGTAGAGTGCAGGCGAAACGGGAGCTCGATGAACTCCCCCAGCTCCCGCCGCGACCTGACGGGTGCCACCTCCACGGTCACGGCGGCGGACCCTACATGGCCAAGGTCGCCACCGATGTCTTCGCCAAGGCTCGCGGACACGAGCGCGCCGAGCTGCTGCGCGCCGCCCGCGACGCCGACATCGTCCCGTACTGGCGGCCGCTGGAGTCAGCCGCGGGGCCGGTGGTCCGCATGGAGGGGGCGGAGCGCATCATGCTCGGCTCCAACAATTACCTGGGCCTGACCGGCGACGGCCGCGTCAAGCAGGCCGCCCGCGACGCGCTGGAGCGGTACGGAACCGGCCTGACCGGATCCCGCTTCCTCAACGGCACCATCGACCTGCACCTGGAGCTCGAGGCCGAGCTGGCCGGGTGGATGGGGACCGAGGCGGCGATCGTGTTCACCACCGGCCACCAGGCCAACCTGGGGGCGATCGGCACCCTGCTGGGGCCCGGCGACACGGTGGTCGTGGACTCCGGCGACCACGCCTCGATCCTGGATGGGGCGATCCTCTCGCGGGCCCGGCTGCGGCCCTTCCGCCACAACCGGGTGGACCGCCTGGAGCACACGCTGGCGCGGGCCGCCGAGGACGGTGGCGGGGTGCTGGTGGTGGTCGACGGCGTCTTCTCAATGGAGGGGGACGTGGCACCGCTGCCGGCGCTGTGCGAGCTGTGCGAGCGCTTCGGCGCCCGGCTGATGGTGGATGAGGCGCACGCCTGCGGGGTGCTCGGCGACCGGGGCGCCGGCACCGCCGAGCTGCTGGGCGTCGAGGACCGGGTCGACCTGAGGATGGGCACCTTCTCCAAGTCGCTGGCGTCGTGCGGCGGGTTCATCGCCGGGCCGGCGGACGTGGTCGAGTACCTGCAGGTCTCCTCCCGGCCCTTCCTGTTCACCGCCGCCGCCGTCCCCGCGGCGGTCGGCGCCGCCCTGGCGGCGGTGCGCATCTGCCGCTCGCCGGAGGGCCCCGAGCTGTTCCGGAGGGTGCTCGACAACGCCCGGTACCTGCAGCGGGGCCTGAGCGAGCTGGGGCTCCTCGTCGTCGACCCCACGCCGCTGCCGGGCGGCGGCGACCTGCTTACCCCGATCGTGCCGGTGACCGTCGGCGACGACTGGAAGGCCGCCCTGCTGTGGCGGTCGCTCTACGACGCCGGCGTCTACGTCAACGTCGCCCTGCACCCGGCCGTCCCGCCGAGCGGTGCGCTCCTGCGCACCAGCGTGATGGCGACCCATGAGAGGCGCGATCTCGACCGGGCGCTGGAGGCCTTCGCGCAGGTCAAGCGCAGCTTCGAGGCCCAGCACGGGCCGCTTCCGGCCCGCTGATCCGAGCTCGGAACTTGTCCATTTGCCCACAAGCGGCTCGGCCCAGAAAAAGGGCGCTCTGAGCGAACGAGATGGACGTTTGTAGGTTGACCATCGCGGTAGCGGGGGTTTAGGTTGCGGCTGTCTCAAGGGCCCGGTGCCGCAACCGGGTGAGGGGGGTCTCGGAGCAGTGCAGACGTGTCCGCCGGCTGCCAGGCCGGGCGGCGGGCTCATGTCTGCCCAGCGGCCTGCCCGAACGGCGGCTCGGACACCTGCGACACAAGTCAACCAGCGACGTGTTCGCGCCGAGCGAGCAGGGAGGACACATGTACGGCACTGCTACGGTCGAGAGCCCCGCCCAACACATGCGCGCACTCGAGGAGGCCAACCGGGTGCGTCTGGCCCGCTCCGACCTCAAGCGGCGAATCGGCCGCGGAGACGTCACCGTCGACCGGGTGATCGAGGAATGTCCCTGGGAGGCCCGGACGATGGCGATCGCCGAGCTCCTGCGCAGCCAGCACCGTTGGGGGGGAGCTCGCTGCCGTCGGTTCCTCAACACGGCCCAGATCCCGGAGCGCAAGCAGGTCGGAGCGCTCACGGCCCGTCAGCGGGACATCCTGATCAGGTCCCTGTCGGGTCCGGATGGCGACGCTGGCGCAGCCATGGCGCAGCCGCTCTGGCCCGCCTGGGCGCCCTAGGCCGTCATGACGCCGTGGCTCAGCCGGTGGGCTCCGTCGCCGCGGCGGGGCGCGAGTCGCCGGTGGCGATCTCGATGATGTGGCCGTCGGGGTCACGCAGATACAGCGAACGCAGGCCGCCGCGATCCAGGATCTGGCTGGATTCGACGCCATGGGCGCCCAGGTACTCACGCCAGGCGAGCAGCTCGTCGGAGGACTCGACCCCGAACGCCAGGTGGTGGGTGGAGCCGATCCCCACGGCGCCCTGGGGCATCGACGGGTACTCCAGGAACGACACCAGCGTGCCGGGCGACCCGTGCTCGTCGCCGAACCAGAAGTGACGCGAGCCCGGATCATCGTCGTTGGTCCCCTCCCGCACCAGGGCGAGCCCCAGCAGGTCGCGGTAGAACGCGGTGGTTCGCCCCAGGTCGCGGCAGATCAGCGTGACGTGGTGCAGGCCGGTCAGCCGCATCCGGCGCTGGGCCGGGGCGGGCGCCGACTGGTCGGCGAACTCGGTCATGACCGGAACCAGACGCCGCCGGAGCGTCGCCTGAACACGATCCGCAGGGCGTAGAACGCGGCGGCGAACACCGCGGCGCCCGCGGCCAGCATCGCGGCCCGGGGCGCATGGACGAAGAACAGGACCGCCAGGGCCGCCACGCCGGCGGTGCCGGCCAGCACCGTGGTGTGGGAGCGGTAGCCGGCGAAGTGCTCGCGGATCGACACCTCCAGGCCGACCAGAGAGCCCAGCGCCACCCCGGCGGCGAGCATCAGCTGTCCCCGCTGCCCCCAGATGAGGATGCCGGCCACGCTGAGCCCCAGCGCCACCAGGATGCACAGCTCTACCAGCGGGAAGCTGCCCCAGGGCGCGCGCGGAGACTCCCCGCGACGCCGGGCCGTGGCGCGCGGCGGCACGCGCTGCCGCGACGGAGGGGGCGCGAGGCTGTCAGGCGAGCGCTGCGCGCGCTTTCGGCTGCGCCGGCCCACCGGCTAGCGGCGCGACACCCGGCGGAACGGGATCGCGGCCCTCATGCCGCGACCCCGACGATAACGGACAGCCGGAGGAGAGCTTGACCTGCCACCAGCCCATGAGCATGCCGATCAGGCCCAGCCGGGGGCGCACCTCCCAGTGGCCGCAGCCGCGCTCTCCGATGTCCTCGCGCGAGACGCGCACGAACTTATGGCGGGCCGGGGCGAGCATCATCCGCTCGATCAGCCGGCGGTTCTCCTCCTCGACGGCGGTGCGCTCCGCCAGCGCCGCTCGAGCCCCCCGCAGGCGCCCGGCCAGCGCGTCGCGGACGCGCTCGAGCTCGCCCAGCGACAGCAGCCGCGGGCCGCCCCCCGCCCGGACCCAGACGTCTATGCCCACCCGCGGATAGGCGGAGACCAGGACGTCGCCGAGCTCGCGCTCCAGCTTGGCGATCTGCTCGCGCAGCGACCTGCGGGCGGCGCGCTCGTCGAGCTCGACCTCGACCGGCCGGGGAGGCTGCGTAAGGACACTCGCCTGCTGTTCGAGAAGCTCCACCGCTCCCTCCTACGCTGCGGGCGAGTCTATCACCGGTCCGCGGGGCCGGACGAGGTCAGCGGGCGGCTCACCCGCCCCGCAGCAGGTCGACGCAGGTGAACAGCGACTCTTCGACGTGGATCCGGGGGACCCCGGCCACCTGGATGCTGAACAGCGTCATGCGCCGGGTCCCCGGGGTCACCCCGTGGCCCGGGGCCAGCTCCCCGAACAGCACCGCCACGGGCGAGGTCCGGTCGGTGACCACCAGCCGGCCGGGCGGCACCGGCGGCGCGCCCTCGGCTCGGCCCAGACGCTCGCCCTCCCTCGCGGTCCGCAGCCCCAGCCCCCCGTCGACCGCCGCGTCGTCCAGCGCCCAGATCGGCACGCCGGTCTCCACCAGCGAGATGGTCAGCGCGTCGTCGACCAGGTTCTGCGACTTGAACGCCCCCCGCAGCAGGCGCTCCAGCGCCGCCGCCTCGCCGGGGGTCCGGTCGGCGTCGGGATCCAGGCCGATGTGGCGGTAGAAGACGCGATAGGCCCAGGGAATCGGCGCCTGACGCATGGTCACCGCGTGGGCGCCGCGGAACCGGTCCGACAGCCCCCTGAGCCGGTGCTTGACCCACGGCGAGCTGGCGCGGGGAACCGCGTCCAGGGTCAGGGTGACCAGCCGAAGCTCCGGGAACTCATCGCGGATCTCGTCCGCCACGGGCCCGTCGCGCGGCTCGAACTCCGGCTCGACGGGGCCTACGTCCGAGGCGGTGGAGTCCATCCCCGGCGCCTCGATCCGGTGACCAGCCGTCCGAGCAGCGAGCTCAGCTGAGGTTCGGTCAGCGGCTTGACCGTGGTTCGCATCGCGATGCCGCCAGGATAGGCGAAGGTCAGGGTCGGGCAGTCGACGACGACGTAGCGGGCGAACACGGCGCCGTCGTGGTCGTAGGCGATCGGGAAGCGCCAGCCGCGGCGCCGGATCAGCGCCCGCAGGCGCGGGCGGTCGGTGCGCGCGGCCACCGCGGCGAACCGCACGGCGGGAAACCGGCTCCGGGCCCGCTCCATGCCGTCCAGCTGGGCAGCGCAGCGCGGGTCCTCGGTGGCCACGAACGCCAGCACCGCCGGGCCGCCGGCGGTCAGCTGGCAGGAGTTCAGGACGCCCGGGCCCCGTACCTGGCAGGCGGGGCGACGGCCCCGCTGTCCCTGCCCGGGCCCGGTGGCCACGTTGGCGTCGCCGCCCAGACGACTCAGCGCCAGCGGGGCGGCGAAGGGCGGAAGGCGCTGGCCGGGTTCGACCCCGTGTGCCGAGTGGGCGTTGCGCAGGGTATTGAGCCCGATGTACACCAGCACCATGGCCACGATCACCCCGAACAGCCAGCCGTAGGGGTTCCGGGGGCGCGGCGGAGGCGGGATGCCGCCGCCTTTCCCACCGGCCGGCTCCAGGTCGGGATCCTGGCGGTGCGCCCACCGGTCGGCCTCCTCATCGGGCTCGAAGCTGAGCGGCCCCGAGCGCTCGCCGTCCCCGGTTCCGGGTCCGCCTCCGACGCTCATGCAGCCGGGCGGCCGGCGTGGCCGGCGGCGCGCGGCCGGCGCATGCGCCCGAGCGATGTGACGGCGCTGCGCCAGGCGCGCGCCGGGAGCTGCCCCAGCTCCCCCCGCTCGTCGAGCAGCAGGACCGCGGGCAGCACGATCATCACTCCGAGCAGCGACACGACCATGTCGACGACCGCCACCACGCCGAACTCACGCAGCATGCGAATGCTCGAGAAGATCAGCACCGCGAAGCCGGCGATGGCCGTGACCCCCGAGGCCATCACCGCCCGACCGGTCGACCCGTAGGTGCGATCGAGCGCGGCCTCGGGGTGGTGTCCCGCGGCGCGCTCCTGGCGGTAGCGGTCGGCCAACAGCACGCTGAACTCCGTGGAGATGGCGATCACCAGCGCCCCCAGCGTGACCGACATCGGGTTGAGCGGGATGCGCATCAGGAACAGCAACAGGGCGGACCACCCGCCGGCCAGCGCGATGGGGATGAGCGGCACCAGGGCCCACCCGGGCCGCCGGTAGGCGGCGAGCAGCACCAGGGTCACCAGGGCCAGCGAGGCCAGCACGGTGAGCAGCCGGCGCCAGGGCGAGGCGATCTTGGCGTTGGCGTCCGCGGCCAGTACCGGGAGGCCCACCAGCGAGGCCTGGACGCCAGGAGGCGGTCGCAGCTGGCGGCGCATCTGCTGGATGATCTCCTGCTGGCGGTCGAGCGGCATCAGGCGGATCCCGAACGCCATGGTGGCCAGGCGGCGGTCGGAGCTGATCACCGCCTGCGAGAAGTACGGAGGGACCGCGTCCAGCAGCGCCCGGATGCCCCGCTGGTCGCGCGCGCCGCTGGGGGTGAACAGGTCCGGCAGCGAGAGCGCCGGGCACAGCTCCGCGCGTCCGCAGCCACGACTCGAGCTGTAGCCGTAACGGCGCAGCACCGAGCGCTGGTAGGCGGTCATCCAGTTGATCACCCGGGGGTCGGTCAGGTCTCGGGCGGCGACCATCACGTCGATCTCCCCCGAGACCGCCGTGGTGCGCTGGACGGTGCGCAGGTCGCGCAGCCCCGGCAGGTCGGCGGGGACCAGCCGCGTCACGTCGGAGACGACCTTGGTCTGGGTGTCGAGCGCGAAGCCCAGCACCGCCAACGCCACGCCGATCCCGAGCACACGGGCGGGCCGCCGGCGCGCCTCCGAGAGGGCGCCGTGCCAGGCCTCCAGGCTGACCTCGCGGGCGCCCCGCCAGGCGTCCCCGACAGCCCGGGTCGCAGCCGCGCGGCGGGCCGCGGACACGCGGCGGGCGACATTGCGCCACGCCCCGCCCAGGATGTCGCCGGCGCCACGGCCGGCCCGCGCCACCGCCTCGGCGGCCGCGCGCAGGCGCGGCGATCCGGCCCACCGGTCCTCCTCGGGACCGCGCATCAGGGTCAGGGCCGCGAACCCCGCGGTCAGGGCGCAGGCGAAGGACAGCACGACGCCGATGACCAGAAGCAGCCCGAAGCCGCGGACCATCGGCACCGGCGAGAGCAGCAGCACCAGGAACCCGGCGGCGGTGGCCCCGCAGGCGGTGGCGATCACCGGCCCGCCGACGCCCGCGGCGCGCACCGCCGCGGCGGAGGCCGGCGTGTGATCGTCCTGCGCCACCTCGTCGAAGCGCGACTGCAGCTGGATGGCGTAGTCCACGCCGAGCCCCACCAGGATGGGGAGGACCGCGATCGAGGCCATGGTCAGGGAGGCACCCACCAGCGCCATGCCGCCGAACAGGACGCCCACCGCGGCGAGCGCCAGCAGCAGCGGCAGAAGTCGCGGGCGGCTGCGGAACACCAGCGCGAGGGTGAGCGCCATCACCACCAGCGCGACGATCAACATCGTCACGATCGAATGGGAGATGCTGGTCGTGAGGTCGGAGACCACCACCGGCGCCCCGGTCACCGTGTACGTGCCCCGATGGGTGAGGCGGAACTGAGGCATCCGGGTGGCCGCCCGGATCAGCTGGATGGCGTGCGCGCGCTCGGCTTCGCTGAGCTCCGGCCGCAGCCGGACCTGGATCAGGGCGCTGCGGGAGTTCGGCAGGAGGTAGGCGAAGCGCGTCTTGGGGGTGGTGGGGCCGCGGCGGGTGTCGAACACCAGGCGCGAGACGAAGGCCGGGTCGTCGATGCGGGGGACCGACCGGATGCCGTACACCAGGGCCAGGCCGAGCGTATTGCGCAGGTACTGGGCGCGAACCAGCGTCTGGGCCTGGTTGGCCAGCCGCTCCTGCGCGGCGTGGCTGAATCCGCGCGCCCGCGCCAGCCCCCGGGCGGCCGCCATCGCGCGGCGCTCGCGGACTATCTCCTGCCGCTGCTGGGTGGTGAACGCGCCGGCGATCTCCTGGGCCGCCTGGTTGATGAAGGTGCCGGGGCCGTAGACCACCCGAGCCGGCTTCTCGCGGGCCAGGCCGGCGCAGGGCCCCCGCGGGCCACCGGGCGGCTGGGCACCCGGGGGCGCGTTCCCGGACAGGCAGCCCTCCAGCCCCAGCAGTCGGCCCAGGTCGGAGGTCAGGAGCAGGTAGAGGAGGTCCTCGCGGGCCAGGATCAGGACGGCGTCGTCGCCGAAGCGCTGGTGGAAGCGCGCGGTGTCCTGGAAGGTGACCGACCCCCGGTCCACCAGGTTGCTGGTGTCGGCACTGGGGCGCAGCCCAAGCGCGAGCACGCCCCCGATCACCGCCGCCAGCGCGGCCACCGCCACCACGGCGACCGGGCGGCCTACCGCGCGCGCGACCAGCTGTCGCAGCCGGCGGGAGAGGCTGAGCATGCGGTCAGGCTAGCGGCGGGCGGCGCGGACGGCGCCAGCCTCCCGCCGGGGCGTCGTCCCGAGCGTGATCCGGGCTACTCCATCCCCAGCGGTCCGTGGGACTCGCCGGAGAGGAACTGGCGCACGAAGGCGTTGTCGGAGTTGAACAGCTCCTCGGCGGGGCCGGACTCGACGATGCGGCCCTTCCACAGCACCGAGATGTGCTCGGCCACCCGTCGCGCCGAGGCGATGTCGTGCGTGATCACCACGTAAGCTCCGCCGTTCTCGGCGTGGACCTCCTGGATGAGCTCGCACAGCAGGGCGGTCCGGACCGGATCGAGCCCCGAGTCGGGCTCGTCGAAGAGGACGATGTCGGGGTCCAGCACCAGGGCGCGGGCGAACCCGGCGCGCTTGCGCATCCCGCCGGAGAGCTCGTTGGGCATCTTCTCGCCGGCGTCCGCGAGGCCGACCTCGCGCAGGCGCCGGTTGACGATCTCCGAGATCTCCTCGTCGCTCTTGTCGGTGTGCTGACGGAGCGGGAAGGCGGTGTTGTCGAACAGGTTCATCGAGCCGAACAGCGCGCCGTCCTGGAACAGGACGCCGAACTTCTTGCGCATCTCGAACAGCTCGTCGTCCTGGAGGTTGGGCACGGAGTCGCCGTGCACGATGATGTCGCCCTCGTCCGGGTAGAGCAGGCCGACGATGTGCTTGATGCACACCGACTTCCCCGTGCCCGATGGGCCCAGGATCATGGAGATCATGCCCTCGGGCAGGCCCATGTTCAGACCCCGGAGCACCGCGTTGCGCCCGAACGCCTTGTGGACGTCGATGAATTCGATCGCGTCCTCGCGCCCGGTCGGCCGCTTGACCCCGGTGTGCCACTGGTACTCGTCCTCGTCCTGCTCGGGCTCGGACACCACCGCCACCCGGGACTGCTCGTGGGTCTCCTCCTCGGACCGCTCGGCGGCCTCCGGCTCGCCGTCCCGTGTGGCGGCCGGTTCGGGATCCCGGTCGCCCGCCGCCCGCGGCTCGTCCGGGGCCTCGGCGCCGCCGGTGGCGCGCTCGCGCTCGTCGTCGTGGTCAGCGTCCATTGCGAAGGGCGTCATTTCCTAACCTCCGATGGGCGCGCGCGGGTTGGCGCCCCAGAAGAGCTGTGTACCCAGCATGCCGATCAGGTGCACCAGCACGATGTTGAGCACCATCGACTTCGCGGTGGCCGTCCCCACGCCGACCGGCCCACCGCCCGCGTTGTAGCCGTAGTAGCACCCCACGAGCACGATCGCGGTCGCCATCACCATGCCCTTGATCACGCTGTAGAGCAGGTCGGGCGGGTTCTGGAACATCCAGAAGATCAGGAAGTAGCCGCCCGATGAGACCTCGCCAATCTGCTGGACCACCGCCAGGTAGCTGGCGAAGAAGCCGGCGCCCACGGCGGCGATGTACATGAACGGGAGGACCATCCAGGAGCCGAGCAGCCGGGTGGCGCAGAGGAAGGTCATGGAGTCGATCCCCATGACCTCGAGCGCGTCGATCTCGTCGGTGATCCGCATCGAGCCGAGCTCGGCGACGTAGCCGGTGCCGACCTTGGCCGCCATCATGTAGCCGAAGGCGTAGGGCACCAGCTCGCGCAAATCGCACCACGCCGCGAACACGCCCGAGTAGGCCGGGGCGCCGGTCGAGCGATTGAAGTAGGCGCCCTCGATCCCGCACTGAAGCCCGGTGATGAACACCAGGCCCCAGATCACCAGCGTGGAGGACAGGATCAGGATCCCGGACTGGCGCAGGGCCTCGCCGAAGAAGCGGAAGACCCGCAGGCCGTAGACGTCCCGCATGACGCGGAACATGAACTTGCCGATGTCGCCGGTGGAGGCGATCCAGTCGCGGGGGACCGCGAGCCAGCCGCTCATCGCCCCTCCCCCTCGATGCCCGGCCCGCTGATCACCGGATCACCGTGATCTCGGGATGGGTGGCCAGCAGCGTCTGCGTGAACACGTAGTTGAACGCGAACACGCCGAGGAAGGCGATCACCACCGCCTGGTTGACCGCCCGGCCGACGCCTTCCGCCCCGCCGGAGGCGGTCATCCCCTTGTAGCAGCAGACGATGGCGATGATCGCCCCGAACAGGGTGGTCTTCAGCGCCGATCCCCAGAGGTCGGTGGTGGAGGCGTTGGAGAAGAAGGTCGCCCAGAACGGCCCCAGCGGCGCGTGGTTGACCAGCGTGGCCACGATCCCGCCGAAGATGCCGAACAGCAGCGCGTAGACGTCGAACAGGCCGGTGACCAGCATCAGGGCCAGGAAGCGCGGCACCACCAGGTTCTTGACCGGGTCGACGCCCAGCACCTGGAGGGCGTCCAGCTCCTCGCGGATCTTGCGCGCGCCCAGGTCGGCGGTGATCGCCGTTCCGGCCACGCCGGCGAGGACGATGGCGTCCACGAACGGCGCGAACTCGCGGATGCTGGCCAGCACGAAGAAGCCGCCCAGGCGGTCCAGGGCGCCGAACAGGACCAGGAAGTTCGCGGCCTGCAGGCCGGGTGCCCCGTATCCGAACGCCACCGTGGAGATCAGCAGCGGGAACCAGCAGAGCTTCAGCGCGAACAGGAACTGGCTGACGAACTCCCCGCCGTACGGGAAGGGCGGGCGCAGGGCGCTGACCACCGTCTTGCCGGTCAGGATCATCATGTCCCCGACCTCCTCCAACAGGTTCTTGGTTGGAAGAAAGGCGCGATCAGCGACGGTACGAACCATGGTGATCCTCCCTCACCGGGTAAGGCTAGCGCGCGTGCGGCGCCCGCCGGCCCTAAGGGTATGCCAAGCCGCCGACCAATGCCAACCATGAACGGCGCCTGGCGCGAACCCGGCCGACCGACGGGCGGCCTTCGGGAGTGGGCGGCGACTGGCGATCGGCGCCCTGCCCTCATGGTATGTTCGCCGGGGATGAGGGTGCCTCGACGTCTGGACCGTCGTGCGGCGCTCATGGGCGCGATCGCCCTGGTGGCGCTGAGCGGCTGCGGAGCTCGCCCGCAGGACTACGGGGAGCCCAGCGGCACGTACACCGTCGACGTCGTCCGGGCCGCGTTCCCCGCCGAGCAGCGCCTGGCCCAGAGGTCCCAGATGATCATCACGGTCCGCAATCCCGGACCCAAGACCGTCCCCAACGTCGCGGTGACGGTCGAGCCGGTCCAGCCAAACGCCAGGTACAGGGCCCTGGCGTTCGAGGAGACCAGCAATCAGGTCGGGCTGGCCAACCCGTCGCGGCCGGTGTGGATCGTCGACTCGGGCCCGCGCGGGGGGATCACGGCGTACACCAACACCTGGGCGCTCGGCCGCCTGCGCCCGGGCGAGACCAAGACCTTCCTGTGGCGGGTCACCGCGGTCCGGACCGGGGTCCACCAGATCAAGTACACGGTGGCCGCCGGCCTGAACGGCAAGGCCAAGGCCCGCCTGCCGGGTGGCGAGCTGCCCACCGGCTCGTTTCGGATCAACATCTCGGGGACGCCCGCGGAGGGCGCCCTGGGGCCCGGCGACCAGCCGGTCCGCTAGCTCGCGCCGCCCGGGAGCGGGGCGGCGGGTCCCGTATCATGGGATCGATCCATCACGAGCGGTGGAGGGACCCGGACCCACGACACCGCAGCAACCGGCCCTCACGGGCGCGGTGCTACAGCCGGGATTCGATGGGGTGAACCACGTGGCAGCGCGAGACTTCCTGGGGGCGATTCGAGACCACGTCGTCGTCTATGACGGCGGGATGGGCGCCACCCTGGAGCAGTTCGACCTCGGCCCCGACGACTACGGCGGGCTGGCGGGCCGCTGCCACGAGGCGCTGGTCCTCCACCGCCCCGACGTCATCGAGGGGGTCCACGCCTCGATGCTGGAGGCGGGCGCCGAGGTGGTCGAGACCGACACGTTCCAGGCCTCCCGGCTCAAGCTCGACGAGTGGGGCCTGGCCGACCGCACCCTGGAGATCAACACCCGGGCGGCGCAGATCGCCCGGCGGGCGGCGGGTGAGCGCCGGTACGTGGCCGGGTCAATCGGTCCCACCGGCCACCTGCCGGCCTCGGACGACCCCACTCTGGGGCGGATCGGGTTCCGCAAGCTGGTCGAGGTGTTCGCCGAGCAGGCGCGCGGCCTGGTGGAGGGCGGCAGCGACCTCCTGATCATCGAGACCGCCCAGGACATCCTCGAGGTCAAGGCGGCGGTGTTCGGGGCCAGGGAGGCGTTCAAGGCCGCGGGCAGGGCGCTGCCCATCCAGTGCTCGGTGTCGCTGCTGCCACAGGGCGGCAAGATGCTGCTCGGGACCGACATCGCGTCCGCTCTGGCCACCCTGACCTCGCTCGACGTCCAGGTGATCGGCCTCAACTGCTCGACGGGGCCCGAGGACATGCGCGACGCCATCCGCTACCTGGGCGAGACGAGCCCGGTGCCGGTGCACTGCATCCCGAACGCGGGCCTGCCGCTCCAGGGCCCGGACG
>DATFPO010000258.1:0-5650 GCA_035264745.1 Solirubrobacteraceae bacterium
GGCGCTGGCCCGCCGACAGCTGCGACCCGCGTTCGCCGACCTCGGCGTCGTACCCGCCCTCCAGACGGGCCACGAACTCGTCCGCGCCCACCGCCCGGGCCGCCGCGGCGATCTCCTCCTCGGTGGCGTCGGGCCTGCCGAAGGCGATGTTGTCCCGGACGGTGCCCGAGAACAGGAAGCCCTCCTGCGGCACGATCCCGAGCTGCGAGCGCAGCGACGCGGCACGGACGTCGCGCAGGTCGTGGCCGTCGACCAGCACCCGGCCCTCGGTGGGGTCGTAGAAGCGCGCCACCAGCTTCGCCAGGGTCGACTTGCCGGCGCCGGTGGCGCCCACCAGCGCCACGGTCTGACCGGCCGGCACATGGAGGTCCACTTCGCGCAGCGCCCACACCGCCTCATCGCCCTGGCCGTAGCGGAATGAGACAGCCTCGAAGTCGAGGCGACCTTCCAGCCGCCCCAGGTTTAGCGCTCCGCGCCGGTCGACCAGGTCGGGACTCTCGTCCAGCAGCTCGAAGATCTTGTCCAGAGCCGCCATCCCGGCCTGGTAGGTGGTGTACAGCTGGGAGAGCTGCTGGATTGGGTCGAAGAAGTTGTTCAGCGCCGCCACGAACGCGACCAGCACGCCGATCGTGACGTCGCCCGCGATCGCCTGGTAGCCGCCGTAGAGCAGGATGCCGACGGTGGCCAGCGCCGACATGAACTCGACCGACGGGAAGTACGCGGCGTTGAGGTAGACCGTGCGCAGGTTGGCGCTGCGGTTCTCCTCGTTGAGCTCCGCGAAGCGCCGGCGATGGCGCGGCTCCTGGCCAAAGGCCCGGACCAGCCGCACCCCGGAGAGGGTCTCCTGCAGGTAGGACGTGATCCAGGCGATCTTCTCGCGGGTGATCCGGTAGGCGCCGGTCGACGCGATGCGGTAGGCCAGCGAGGCGGCGAGGAGGACCGGCAGCACCAGGAAGGTGACCAGGGCGAGCCGCAGGTCCAGCCAGACCAGGATGGCCACCGTGCCGATCAGGGTCAGCGAGGACTGGAACAGCGTGACGACGCCGTCGGAGACCAGCTGGTCGAGCGCCTGGACGTCGTTGGTGATCCGGGACACCAGCACCCCCGCGCGCCGGCGCGTGTGGAAGCCGATCGACAGGGTTTGCAGGTGCCCGAACACCCTGATCCGCAGATCCTGGAGGGCGCGCTGCCCGACCCAGCCCACGAGATAGGTCTGCAGCGAGCTTGCCCCCCACAGCAGCAGGGCCGAGACCAGGAAGGCCGCGACCACCAGGTTGAGGGTCGCGGTGTCGTGGCGCGAGATGCCCTGGTCGATGGCCAGCTTGGCCAGCGGGGCGGGTGCCAGCGACGCCCCGGTCGCCAGGGCCAGCGCCACGAACATGGCGATGACCCGTGAACGGTAGGGGCGCAGCAGCTGGACCAACCCGGTCAGCTTCCGCCACCGCCCCGTGCCCTGGCGAACCCGGCGCAGGAGATGGAGCCCGCGTCTCATAGTCCGGCCGCCTGGGGCTCGAGGGGCTTGCGGGTGAGGAACACCGCCTCCGGCGTCCCCTTCTCGACGATCTCGCGGTAGAGCGGGGAGACGTCCAGCAGCGCCTCGTGGTCGCCCCGGGCCACGATCCGGCCCCGCTCCATCACCACGATGTCCTGGGCCATCGAGATGGTCGAGAGGCGGTGTGCGATCACGAAAGTGGTGCGCCCGCGCATGACCTCCTCCAGCGCCGCCTTGATCTCCTGCTCGGTCGACGCGTCCACCGACGAGGTGGCGTCGTCCAGGATCAGGATGCGGGGGTCGGCCAGCAGGGCCCGGGCGATCGCCAGCCGCTGGCGCTGGCCGCCGGATAGCGTCAGCCCCCGCTCGCCGACCAGCGTGTCGTAGCCCTCGGGCAGCGCCCTGATGAAGTCATGGGCCTGCGCCCGGCGGGCCGCTCGGACCACCTCGTCGCGGGTGGCCTGCGGCCGCGCGTAGGCGATGTTCTCGTGCACCGAGGCGGAGAACAGGAACGGGTCGTCGGTCACCAGCGCCACCTCGCGTCGCAGCGAGGCGGGCTCGACCCGCGAGACGTCGGCGCCGTCGACCAGCACGGCTCCCCGCGTCGGGTCGTAGAGCCGGGAGATCAGCGAGACCAGCGAGGTCTTCCCGGATGCGGTGGCGCCGACCAGGGCCACCGTGGAGCCGGGCGCCACGTCGAGGTCGACGTCGCGCAGCGCCGGTTCGGACGCGCCGTCGTAGACCAGCGTGACCCCTCGTAGCTGGACGTGGCCGTCACCCGGCGGCAGCGGCTCGGCGTCGGGGGGGACCTTCAGGCGCGGCTCGCGGTCGAGCACCTGGAAGATGCGCGCCCCGGAGGCGGTCGCGCGCTGGGCCATGCCCAGCACCACGCCGAACGTCCGCATCGGCGAGATCAGCATGAGCATGTACGCGTAGAAGGCGGTGAACTGGCCGAGCGTGAGCGAGCCGCCGATGACCTGGCGGCCGCCGAACACCAGGATCGCGGCCAGGCCCAGGTTGGGCAGGAAGCCGATGAACGGGTTGTAGAAGGCCCGCAGCCGGGTGGCGTACATCGACTGATCGAACACGCGCTTGACGCTGTGGCGGAAGCGGCGCAGCTGGTGCTGCTCTCGGGCGAACGCCTTCACCACTCGGATCCCGGACACGTTCTCCTCGGCGTCGGCGGTCAGCTCGGCGATCCGCTGCTGGACCTCCTGCAGGGCGGGCCGGGCCCGCAGCCCGTAGCGCCAGGCGACCACCACGACCAGGGGAAGCGGAGACAGCGCGATCGCGGCCAGCCCCGGCTGCAGGGCCAGCATGGCCGCCGCCCCCAGCGCGAGGGTCAGCGCCGACTGCAGGAGGAAGACCAGCCCGTACCCGAGGAAGAAGCGCACCGACTGCAGGTCGACGGTGGCGCGAGACATGAGCTGGCCCGTCTGCTGGCGATCGAAGAAGCCCAGCTCCAGCGCCTGAAGGTGGGCATAGAGGTGGTTGCGCAGGTCGTACTCGACCCCGAGCGACACGCGCCCCGCCACCACCCGGCGGGTCACCGTCACCGCCAGCCGGGCCACGCCGGCGCCCAGGATCGCCAGGCACACCAGCAGCAGCAGGTGCCGGTCGCCCTGCTGGATCTCGTCCACAGCCCGTCCGGTGAGCCACGGGATCGCCACCGTGCCGCCGATCGCCACCGCCGCGAGCAGCAGCGAGACGGCGACCCCGAGGCGGTAGGGCCGCAGGAAGCCGAGCAGGCGGAGGAAGGTCTTCACGCTTCAAAAAGTATAGTAGCGGCCGGAGGCCGGTCCACCCATACTGGCGGCATGGCGTCTGCGCGTGGACCGTCGACGCGCCCGCCCGCCGGGCTGTGCGATTCCTGCCGCCACCAGCGGCTCGTGCACAACACGCGCGGCTCCACGTTCTCGCTGTGCGAGCGCTCGCGCACCGATCCCGGCTATCCCCGCTATCCCCGGCTGCCGGTGCGCAGCTGCGCAGGGCACGAGCTGCACGACCCCCGCGGGTGAGCGACCGCGGTTTGCGGCCCCACCCGACCGAGGTCGACCTTCCGGTGGCGGACGACGAGTCGCCGGCGCTGTCCCACACTCTGCGGGCGGCCGCGGCCGGGGAGCCTGCTCAGTCCGCGGGCGGGCGGTGATTCAGGACCAGGTAGGCGCTGAGGTCCTGTCCCTGCTCGAAGGAGTAGACGAACAGGTTGTGGCCGGTGAGCTGCTTGACCATCCCGGCATCGGGGCGGTCCTCGACCGAATTGACGGTCGGCGGGGGAGCCGGGAGCGTCGCGGTGAGCGGCCGGTCGAGCGCCGGCTTGAGCTGCCCCCGGCGGAAGAACAGGGCGTTCTGGGGCTTCTCACCCGGGGCGGGGGGTAGCAGGGCGACGACGTTCTCGACCCCCTTGAGGTAGCGGAACGTGTACAGCGCCAGCTCCAGCGCCTCGCGACGCAGCAGCAGGAAGCGCTCCACGGAAGGGGTCCCCTTGGCGATCGAGCAGCGCGTGCCCAGCCCGCACAGCTGGTAGAGGATCGTCTTGCCGCTCACCACCGCGGTCCGCGCGCCGCCGCCGCCGCCGCCGCCCACCACCGCGACCTTCGCGGGCAGTAGGTCCCCCACCCGGGGCGGCCCCGCGGTCACCAGCACCAGCTGGTCGCCCGTGGGCAGGCGATAGCCCGGCGCCACGTGGCGGGCGATCTCGTTGGCGCCGGCGGTGCCGCTCTGGGTCGGCTTCCAGGGGGACCAGGCCGGCCCGGGCTGGAAGCTCGGCACCAACAGCGCCACCGTCGCAGCGACCATCGCGCCGATGGCCAGGCCCACCAGGCCCCCGGTCAGGGCGCGAAACCGCGGCGCGTAGACGGAGGGTGGACCGGCGCTCAAGGGCCGGTCGAGCGCCTCGCCCCCGGGCTCGCCCCGCACATCCGGCAGCGTCTCGGGCTGCCGTGGGCCCTCCGGGTCCCCGCGCCCGCCCTGCGCCTCCGGCAACCGGTCCCCCCGGCCGTTGTCGGGGTCCTCGTGCGGATCCGGATCCGGGCGATTCACATCCTGGGCCATGAGTCGCGCTCGAGCAGATCGATATTGGGCCGCCGTGGCGCGACCTCCTCCAACAGCTCGATCACGTCGTCGCCGTGAAGCTCGCGCCTCTCGACCAGCACGTCCGCCATGGCTTCCAGGGCGGCGCGGTTGTGGCGCATCGCGTTGTACGCGGTGACATAGGCTTGGCCGAGGATCTGGGCCGCCAACGCCCGCTTGAAGCGGTCGTCGAGAACGCCCACCAGGGCCTGGGCGTACGGGCTGCCCGCCCCTGGATCCGAGCGATGGATGATCTGATTGCCGATCCGCTCGAAGCGCCGCATGATTTGCTCGCGGGCCTCGTCCTCCTCCGCCTCGGTGGCGAACCGGCCGGCGAGGTCGACGTACTCGGGCGCCATGCCGGCCACCCCGACCATCGCCATCGCGCGGAACGACGCCCCCTGCAGGTCGCCGCCCACCCCACGACCGTTCTCGTCGTAGATGACGTGCTCGGTGGCCATGGCCGAGAGGATCATCACCAGCAGCGCCATCTCCTCGCTGCGCCAGCTGCTGAAGCGCTCCTCCTTCTCGGCGCTCTGGAAGTGACCCAGGGCATCCCCGCGCTTGCGGATGGTCAGCCGCGTGGCCTCGATGTTGTCCTGGAACAGGTAGGAGCCGACGGCATGGCCGGCCTCGTGCAGCGCCACCGCCCGGGTCTCCTCGGGCACGTACTCGATCCCCTGGGCGGTCCCGGTCTCCACCGTGGTCATCGCCTCGACGATGTCGGCCCGGTTGAACTCCATGCGACCCTCGGAATGGGCGTAGGTGAGCGCCATCGAGCAGACCTGCTCGATCATCGCCGGCGAGTAGCCGCTGGTCATCCGCGCCAGCTCGTCGCGGCGCGCCTCGGTGTCCAGCTCGGACACGTGCGCCACCTTGTTGATGTAGAGGTCGAAGATGTCCTTGCGGTCGTCCTTGGTCGGCGTGCGGAACCAGATGTGACGTCCCATCCGGCCCGGCCGGATGAGGGCGGGATCGAGGGCGTCGATGGGCACGTTGGTGGCGCCGATGAAGTAGATCTGCTCCGGGCGCGGCTTGGGCGGGCGGATGCGCAGGCGCAGCCGGCCGAGGCGCTGGGGGACGAGG
>DATFPO010000259.1:0-8677 GCA_035264745.1 Solirubrobacteraceae bacterium
AGGCGGTGGCGGCGGTCGGGACCGCCCGGCGTGGCCAGCCGGCCCGGATTGGGCTCCAGTGTGCGGCTGGCGTCCACGTCGCGGGCAGCGTAGTTGATGCCACAGCGGCCGGCCCGCGGCGGGTGGGCGCGTGAGACCTCCGGTGCCCGAGCTCCGGCGGGTGGCGGCTACCCTCCCGCGGCGCCCATGACCGGAATCGACTGGATCATCGTCGGCTTCACCTTCCTGCTGGCGATCTACGGCTACACGCAGGGCTTCCTGGTCGGGATCCTGTCGCTCGTCGCGTTCGCCGGCGGGGCGGTCCTCGGCACGCGCCTCGGCCCCCAGCTGCTTCCCGGCGGCGCGGCCTCCCCCTACGCGCCGCTGTTCGGGCTGCTCGGCGCGCTGGTGGCCGGCAGCATCCTGGCCCTCGGTCTCGAGGGCGTCGCGCTGTCGCTGCGCAGGCGCGTCCGGCTGCCGGCCCTGGCCACCCTGGACGGATTGCTGGGCGCGGTCCTCACCGGCTGCGTGGCGCTGGGCGTCTGCTGGATCCTCGGGGCGGTCGCGCTGCAGACGCCCGGCGCGCGCGCCGTGCGGCCGCAGTTCCAGCGCTCGATCGTCCTGCGCGAGCTCAACCAGCTGCTCCCGCCGTCCGGGCCGATCCTCAACGCGCTGGCGCGCTTCGACCCCCTTCCTCGCGTCAGCGGCCCGCGGCCGCAGCTGGCGAGACCGAATTCGGCCATCGCGCGCGAGCCCGCGGTGCGCGCCGCGTCGGCCGGCGTGGTGCGGGTGCTCGGGAGCGCCTGCGGACTGGGCGTCCAGGGTTCGGGCTGGGTGGCCGCTCCTGGCCTGGTCGTGACCAACGCCCACGTGGTGGCGGGCGAGGACAGCACGACCGTGCAGCTCGACGGCGACGGGACCAAGCTCGACGCCCGGGCGGTGCACTTCGACCCGCGCAACGACATCGCGGTGCTGCGGGTCGACGGGCTGGACCGAGACCGGCTGCCGCTGCGCTCCGATGCGCCCGCGGGGACCGCCGGGGCGGTGCTGGGATTCCCCGGCAACGGCTCGTACGACGTCGAGCCGGCCCGGCTGGGCCCGACGGTCACGGCGATGAGCCAGGACGCATACGGACGCGGGCCGGTTCGCCGCCGCGTCACCGTCCTGCGGGCCGACGTGAGACAGGGGAATTCGGGAGGCCCGATGGTGGATGCGCGCGGCCGGGTCGTGACCACCGTGTTCGCGGCGACTCTCGGCGGGCGCTCGCGCGGCGGCTACGGGGTGCCCGACTCGGTGGTGCGGGCGGCGCTGCGCGACAGCTCCCACCCGGTCGCCACCGGTCCCTGCGCGGCCTGACGCCCGCGGGCCCGGGCCTCGATCGGTCCAGGGGAGGGCCGCGCTACGCTTGCCCGCTCATGCCCAAGACCCTGGTCATAGCCGAGAAACCGTCGGTGGGGCGCGACCTCGCGCGCGTGCTGCCCGGCAGCTTCGCCAAGCACGAGGGGTACCTGGAGGGGCCAGAGCACGTCGTCACCTGGGCGGTCGGGCACCTCGTGCAGCTGGCCGAGCCGGACGAGTACGACGCTCGTTACAAGAAGTGGCGCATGGCCGACCTGCCGATCCTGCCCGACCGGTTCAAGCTGGTGGTCCGCGACGAGCGCTCGCGCAAGCAGATGACGGTGGTCAAGCGCCAGCTCGCCCGCGACGACGTCGACGCCGTGGTCAACGCCTGCGACGCGGGCCGCGAGGGCGAGCTGATCTTCGCCTACCTGTACGAGAAGGCGGGCGTCCGCAAGCCGGTCAAGCGCCTGTGGCTGCAGTCCATGACCCAGGCGGCGATCGCCAGCGCCTTCGGGTCGCTGATCCCCGCCGAGGCGAAGGCCAGGCTCGAGGAGGCGGCCCGCTCGCGTAGCGAGGCCGACTGGATCGTCGGCATGAACGCCACCCGGGCGGCCACCATCCGGCTGCGCTCGTCGTTCGACGGGGCCGTGTCGCTCGGAAGGGTCCAGACGCCGACCCTGGCGATCGTGGCGCGGCGCGAGGACGAGATCCGATCGTTTCGACCCGAGCCCTACTGGGTGGTGGACGCGACGTTCGCCGCCACCGGGGAGCGCGTCTACGAGGGCCGCTTCCACGCCGGCGCCAACCCGCGCGTGGCCACGGCCGAGGAGGCCGAGGCCATCGTGGCCGGCTGCCGCGGCCGCGAGGGCCTCATCACCAAGCTCGACCGTTCCCGGCGCAAGGAGCGCCCGCCGCTGCTCTACGACCTCACGTCGCTCCAGCGCGAGGCCAACACCCGCTTCGGGTTCTCGGCCCGCCGCACCCTGGCCGCCGCGCAGCGTCTATACGAGGAGCATGCGGCGCTCACCTATCCCCGCACGAACTCGCGCTTCCTGCCCTCGGACATGAGGGGCGAGATCAAGCCGATCGCCCAGATGGTCGGCCGGCGTTCCGAATACGCCGAAGCAGCCGGGTACGTGACCCGGCTCGACGTGCTGCCCCTGGCCCGGGTGATCAACGACGGCAAGGTCACCGACCACCACGCGATCGTCCCCACTCGATCCGAGCACGACGTCGGCCGCATGAACGACGACGACCGGCGGGTGTACGACATGGTGGCGCGCCGCTTCCTCGCCGTCTTCCACCCCGACGCCGAGTTCGAGAACACGCGACTGGAGACCACGGTCGGCAGCGCCGACGCGAGCGACGGCGGGCACGTCTTCCGTACGCGGGGGAAGGTGCTGTTGGTGGCGGGCTGGCGTGGCGTCTACGGCGAGGCCGTCCAGGAACCGGTGGGCCCGGCCCGCGACGAGGACGACGAGGGCCGCGAGCAGCGCCTGCCCAAGCTGGATCGGGACGAGCGGGTCGAGACCCGCCGGGTCGAGTCGATCGCCAAGGAGACCAAGCCGCCCCGGCGCTACAGCGACGCCTCGCTGCTGGCCGCGATGGAGACCGCGGGCAAGCTGGTCGACGACGAGGCGGCGCGCGAGGCCATGAAGGAGTCCGGCATCGGCACCCCCGCGACGCGCGCGGCGATCATCGAGCGCCTCATCCAGGTCGGATACCTGGAGCGCGACGGCCGCTCGCTGGTGTGCACCGAGAAGGGGCTCAACGTCATCCGCCTGCTCGACGAGCACCCGCTGACCTCGCCGTCGCTGACCGGCGACTGGGAGCACCGCCTGGCCCGGATCGAGCAGGGCGATGACTCGCGGGATCGGTTCATGGGGGACATCGCCAAGTTCGCCGAGAGGACGGTCTCGGTCATCGACGAGAAGCTCAAGGGCGCGAGGATCGAGCGGGCCAAGCTCGGTCCGTGCCCGGTCTGCGGGCGTGAGATCGTTGAGAACCGCAAGGGCTACTCGTGCTGGGCGCGCGAGGATCCGGGGTGCGGCTTCGTGATCTGGAAGTCCAAGGCGGGCAAGCAGCTGCCGGCGTCGGTCGCGCGCGAGCTGATCGCCACCGGCCGTACGGAGAAGCCGGTCACCGGCTTCAAGGGGCGCTCGGGCCGCTCGTTCCGAGCCCGGCTCGCGCTCCAGCAGACCGAGGACGGCAAGTGGCGGGTCGAGTTCGACGAGCCGTGGGCGCGGGAGGGCGGCAAGCCGCCCCAGGCCGAGCCGGCGGAGGCCGAGGCCGCCACCTCGGAGGCCGCGTAGCGCGTGCCGGCAGCGCCCCCGGGGGCGCCGGCAGCGCCCCCGGGGTGCCCAGTGCGCTACCGACCGCGGACGCTCACCCGGACGGTACGGCTCACCCCGGTCTCGTAGGGGTAGCCGGCGTCGCGCTGGACGAGCACGCGGAAGGGGTAGGAGATCCGCCCCGGGCTGGCCCCGAAGCGGTAGCGGTAGCGCCACGCGCCCGTGGCGTCCGCCCGTGGCGTGGCGAACGTTCGCCAGGTGCCGCGGTAGTGCGCCTGCAGGTCGACCGTCCGGCCGATGGCCGGGATGGGCCCTCCGAGCAGGCGCCCGGAGAACAGCACCGACTGGCGGTTGAGAACCGACCTGCGGCTGACCGCCAGGGTGCTCGCGGCCGGCACCAGGACGGTCGCCGCCAGCCTGGACGGGAGAGCTCGGGCGTCGCCGGGATAGTTCAGCTCGACGGTCCGCGACGGTCCCGGCTCCAACCACAGCCGAAACGCCCCCGCCGCATCGACCTGGACCCGCGAGGTCCGGGGGGCCGCGCCCGGGATGCGCGGGCGCTCCACCACCTCCAGGGACGCCCCGCGCGGGACTCCCCGCGCCGATCCTAGGATCTGCGGCCGTTCGCCTCGGCGCAGGGCCAGCGGTGTCCGGTTGGGCAGCGGCACCGAGGCCCGCAGGGCGACCCCATGGCACTGCGTCCGGGTCCGCGGCCGCCCGGCGACCCTCGTCGTCGCCGCCCGGCAGCTGCGGGTCATGGTGTTGCGCTGAAGGGTCGCGCTGATCGCCGTGCGCCGCCGCAGCGGCAGGCGGATCGACATGGACTCACGCCCGCCGTGGCCGATGGTGGCGCGGTTGCCGGCGCGATCGCGGATCAGCGCGCGAACCTCGTACTCGCCGTCCGGCAGGTCCAGATCCGGTATCCGGGCCCGGACGCGCTTTGCCTCGTCGTCGCTGGTGGACAGCGCACGCCAGGAGCCGCCGCCGCGCGGGCGCAGCTGGACCTCGACGTGGCCGGGCCCGGAGAGGTCGTCCCTGACCGCTACCTCGAGCAGCGTCCGATCACCATCGACGTTGCGCTGGAACCCGTCCGATGTGGGCGGCTGGTCGTCGAAGCGCAGGTGCACCGCGCGCGAGCGGTGGCGCGGGTTGACGTGGCCGCCGCTGTCCTTGAGCCAGACCGTGAGCGTGTGGTCTCCGGCATCCGGGACGTTCAGGCGCAGCCGATGCACGTCGGGCTCGCGACGCTTGCCGTCCTTGCATCGGCGCTGGGCCTCCACCGGGCACAGCCGGTAATAGGCGACGGCGATCGGCTTGGGGTGCGACGGATTGCTCCACTCGATGGTGAAGTCGCGCTTACGGCTCCAGGCGACGTCGGGGTGGACCCGCAGCTTCTCCGGAGCCGGCGGGGCCTTGCCCTGGCTGGCCGGGACCGGTCCAGTCGGCGCGGCCACCATGCCGAGGGTGGCCAGCGCCCACGACAGCCGGACCGCCCGGCTCGGGAGGCGGGGGACGATCGGAACGCGAGGGGTCACGGGTTCTCCTGGGGTCGGGTGTCGGTTGATGCGGCTGCGCGGCGGGCGGCGGGCGGTGCAGGTGCCCGGCGGGCCATGCGGCCGGCCCGCAGGCTGGCCCGGCAGGCGCCGCACCCGCGCAGATGAAGCTGCAGGGAGATCAGCTCCTGGGCGCTGGCGCGGCCCTCGGCGGCGGCCGACAGCGCGGGCTCGCAGCGCCGGCACTGGCGTCCCGCCTCTATGTCGCGCAGTCGCTCGCGAAGCGACTGCCGACCCTCGGTCAGGCAGCGGTTGACCTTGGTGTACGTCCAGCCGGTGATCCGACAGATCTCGAGGTAGGAATAGCCGTGGGCCTTGAGGACCAGCGCCCGGACCTCCTGAGGCTTGAGCTGGGCGAGGGCCTCCGTCGAGTGGCCGAGGCGCTCGAGCGACGCGGCGCGCTCGTCCGCGGGCGGCGCATCGCCGGCCTCGTAGAGGTCGAGGTCCGGCTCGCCGGGGGAGACCAGGTGCAGCCGGGCGGCGCGCACCGCCAGCGCCTCGTGCTTGACCACCGTGCGAAGCCAGGCGGCCGCCCCGTCGGGGCGCAGGCCGTCGGCGTGGCGCAGGAAGATCTCCAGGCCGCGCTGATACGCGTCCTGGGCATCGTCGGCGCAGAGCGAGTAGCGGCGGGCGCTCGCCAGCAGCGAGGAGCCGTGCCGGGCGATGGTCTGCAGCACCAGCTCGCGCCCGGGCGAGGCGGGGAGCGCCGCGGACACGGGCCTTGATGTCGTCGAGCCTGGGTGGTGGGCCGCCATGCGACCGGGGATGCTCGGAGGGCGGACCGCACCGGCCCATCGGCCCCCCGGACCTGTCGGGGGACCACGCGAGCCTCCATCGATCGGACGACCCGGACCGGGGACGGCGCCGGCGCGACCGGCTCGGACGGGCTCAGGTAGTCGAGCCACCGGCTAGCATCGCCTCATGGCGACGACCGGGGAGGAGACGGTTGCCCTGCTCGCGCGCGTCCCGGTCTTCGCCGACCTCGATCCGGGGGACCTGCAGCGGGTGGCAGAGGTGGCGGTCCCGCGCTCGTTCGAGGCCGAGCACGTCGTCTTTCGGGAGGGCGACGACTCCGACACCTGCTACATCGTTCGCTCCGGGCACGCCCGAGCGGTCCGCTCACACTCCGACGGACGGACGATCACGCTGGCGTCGTTCGGACCCGGCGACATATTCGGCGAGCTGGCGATGTTCGACGACGAGCGACGCTCCGCGACCGTTGAGGCGGTGGACGACCTGGAGGCGGTCGCGATCCTCGGAGCCGACATGCGCCGGCTGCTGCGCCGCCACCCGGACATCGGCGCCAAGCTGCTGGCCGCGGTCACCCGCCGCCTGCGCCAGACCAATGAGCGCCTCACGCGACAGTCGTTCCAGACCGTGCAGAGCCGGGTGGCTCAGGTGGTCTCGGCGCTGGTCGAGCAGGCCCAGGCCGAGGGGGCCGGCGAGGGCGACGTGCTCATCACGGTGACGCAGAGCGACATCGCCCAGCTGGCCGGCTCGGCCCGCGAGTCGGCGTCGCGGTTCCTGGCCGTCCTCGAGCGGGCCGGGATCATCACCCAGGGTCGTGGCCGGCTGACCGTCCACGACCCGCAGGCGCTGAGGCGCTACGTATTCTGAGCGGGCGATGGCTCGTCCCAAGACGGAGCGCGAGTTCTCCTCCGGCGGGGTCGTGGTGCGGGGCGACGAGGTGGCGGTGGTGGTGCCGCACCGTCGCTCGCCGGACGGCAAGCAGGTCCTCGCGCTGCCCAAGGGCCACCCCGACGGAGGCGAGTCGATGGTGGACGCCGCCAAGCGGGAGGTGCGCGAGGAGGCGGGGGTGGACGGCGAGCTGGTCGAGAAGCTCGGCGACGTGCGCTACTGGTACCAGCGCGGCGGCCGTCGGGTGTTCAAGGTGGTGAGCTTCTACCTGTTCTCGTACACCGGCGGCGACGTCGCCGACCATGACCACGAGATCGAGGAGGCGCGCTGGATGCCGCTGTCCGAGGCGGCGCGGGAGCTGAGCTTCTCCGGAGAGCGCGAGATGGTCGAGCGCGCCCTGTCAAGGCGATCCGGCGACCGATAGGCTCAACCGACATGCAGGTCCTCAACTTCTACTCGCAGATCTTTGCCGATCAGCTCAAAAGGGGCCGCAAAACGGCAACTATTCGGCTTGGCGACAAGTCGTACAAGTACCGCAAGAACCAGGTTGTCCTCGTCACGATCGGCTACCAGCATTCGCCTCGGGAGAAGATCTTCGAGGCGGTCATCGACCAGGTGGAGGTCAAGCGCGTCAAGGACCTCTCGCCCCGGGACATCGAGCACGACAACCCGGAGTTCCGGCGCATCGACGAGATGACCCACTTCCTGGAGCAGATCTACGGCCGCGAGGTGCAGCTCGACGACACCGTCACGGTCGTGCGCTTCTCGCAGATCGTCGATTCCCGGGAGGGTCTGCGCGACCGGCTGCACGGCCTGGGCGGGTCGCGCAACTAGCCTCGCCGGCCCGGGGCGCCGGTCTCAGCACTCTCCTCGGCGAAGTGCCAACGAGCTTGTCGCCAAGGCCGCCCGACCTATATAGTTCCGAGAGGCGTTGGCACTCCCACCCTGAGAGTGCCAAGCAACCCGGAAAGCAACTTCACCATCGGGAATCGGGAGGTTCGATCGATGAAGCTCAAGCCCCTCGGCGATCGGCTGATCGTCCAGGCCGTCGAGGAAGAGGAGACCACCGCGAGCGGCATAGTCCTTCCCGACACGGCCAAGGAGAAGCCCCAGAAGGGCAAGGTCCTGGCGGTCGGCGACGGCAAGATCAACGAAGAGACGGGCAAGCGCACGCCGGTTGACGTCGCCGAGGGCGATGAGGTCCTGTACTCCAAGTACGGCGGCACGGAGATCAAGGTCGACGGCGAGGACCTGCTCGTCCTGCGCGAGAGCGACGTGCTCGCCAAGGTCAAGAGCTAGGAGACCCAGAGACACATGGCACACAAGGAGCTCAAATACGCCGGTGATGCGCGCAAGGCGCTCGAGCAGGGCGTCGACGCCGTCGCGAACGCGGTCAAGGTGACGCTCGGCCCGCGCGGCCGCTACGTCGTTCTCGACAAGAAGTACGGCGCTCCCACGATCACCAACGACGGCGTGACCATCGCGCGTGAGATCGAGGTCGAGGACGTCTTCCAGAACCAGGGCGCCCAGCTGGTGCGCGAGGTCGCGACCGCCACCAACGACGTCGCCGGCGACGGCACGACGACCGCGACGGTGCTCGCTCAGGCGATCGTGCACGCGGGGCTGAGGAACGTCGCGGCGGGCGCGAACCCGCTCGGCCTCAAGCGCGGCATCGAGATCGCCGTCGACCAGGTCGTCGAGCACATCAAGTCGCAGGCCAAGGAGATCTCGGGCAAGGATCAGATCGCCCGCGTCGCGGCGATCTCGGCCGGCGACGAGGAGATCGGCGACGTGATCGCCGACGCGATCGAGAAGGTCGGCAAGGACGGCGTCGTGAACGTCGAGGAGGGCCAGACGTTCGGCATGGATCTCGAG
>DATFPO010000260.1:0-3478 GCA_035264745.1 Solirubrobacteraceae bacterium
CGCTGCTGGCGCCCCGCCGGACGCTGCGGGCGCTCGGGCACGACGACCCATCGCCCGACGCCGAGCACCTGTTTCGCCGCTGCGCGCCCATCTGGCTGACCTTCGCCGCCGCCCACGCCCTGGCCGCCGCCCGCGGGACCCCGCGCGACTGGTGGGCGCTGGCCTGGCTGCGGGGCACCGAGGTGGCCACCGATGTGGTGTGGTCGCGATCGCCGGCGTGGTCGCGGCCGGGGGCACGCGAGGGCCTGTGGGCGGCGGGGGTGGCCAACCTGGCCATGGCGATCGGCTTCGGGGCGCTCGCCCGCCGCTGAGGTAGCTCGCGATGGCCGGCATCGTCCAGCCCGAGGTCGAGCGCTACGTGGAGGAGCACACCACGCCGCCGGATCCGCGGCTCGAGCGGCTGGCGCGCGAGACCCGGGAGAGGCTGGCACTGCCCCAGATGCTCACCGGCAGGGTGGAGGGGCGCTTCCTGGAGATGCTGGTCTGGACCAGCCGGGCCGAGCGGGTCCTCGAGCTGGGCACCTACAGCGGCTACTCCGCGCTGTCCATGGCGGCGGCGCTGCCCCCGGGCGGCCGCGTGGTGACCTGCGAGGTGGCGCCCGACCACGCGGAGTTCGCCCAGCACCACATCGACGCCAGCCCGTACGCCGATCGGATCGAGCTGAGGGTCGGCCCTGCGCTGGACACCCTGGCCGCCCTGGAGGGTCCCTTCGACCTGGTGTTCATCGACGCCGACAAGGGCAACTACCGCAACTACTACGAGGCCGTGCTGCCCAAGCTCGCGGAGCGCGGCCTGATCGCCGTGGACAACACGCTGTGGAGTGGTCGCGTGGCCGACGGCTCGGATGACTCGGAGTCGACCTTGGCCATGCGCGAGTTCAACGACGCCGTGGCGGCCGATCCCCGCGTGGTCAGCGCCCAGCTGACCGTCCGCGACGGGATAACCCTCATCCGCCGGGCCGGCTGAGGCGCGGCGGGCGGGGGCTGGCCGCTGCCCGGCTTCGAACGCCCGATAACCCTGATTATGTCGACGGCAGGCATGCGCACCGGGGCGCGCTCGACCGCGGCGCCCGCGCCGAGGAGCCCGTCAGGAGATCGCGCCGGCGGACAGCAGCGCCAGCACCAGCGCGCCCAGCGCCACGCGGTAGATGACGAACACCGCTGTGCTGTGCGTGACCAGGTACCGGAGCAGGAACGCGATCGAGGCGTATCCCGCCCCGAACGCGACCCCGGTGGCGATCGCCGTCGCCAGCGGATCGGCGCCACCCGGGCCGCCGATGTGGCGCAGCTCGAACAGCCCGCTCAGGACCACCGCCGGGACCGAGAGCAGGAACGAGTAGCGGGCCGCCGCGGCGCGTTCCAGCCCCAGGAACAGTCCCGCGCTGATCGTCGCGCCCGACCGCGACACTCCCGGCACCAGCGCCACGGCCTGAGCGACTCCGATGGTCGCGCCGTCACGGGCGCGCAGGTCGTCGATGCCGCGCTTATGACTACCCAGGCGGTCCGCGGCCCCCAGGACCAGGCCCATCACGATCAGGGCCACGGCGATCAGATGGAGGTCGCGGGCGCCGTGCTCGATCTGGTGGCGGAAGGCCAGGCCGGCCAGGGCGATCGGCACGGTCCCGAGCCCGATGTACCAGCCCAGGCGGCTGTCCAGAGTGCGGCGCGCGCGCGGATCGCGCAGGCCGGCCAGCCAGGCCCGCACGATCCGGAGCAGGTCGGCGCGGAAGTACCACAGGACCGCGGCCATGGTGCCCAGCTGGATCACCGCGGTGAACGCCGCGCCCGGATCCGGCCACCCCAGCAGGGCCGGCACGATGCGCAGGTGAGCCGTGCTGGAGATCGGCAGGAACTCCGTGAGCCCCTGCACCAGGCCCAGGACGACCGCCTGCAGCGGGCTCACGCCGCCCTCCGCGAGCGCATACTCTCGCCGTCGCGGCTCATCGCACCAGTCCCTCGCGCGCGGCCGCCGACGCCACCTCGGCGATCAGGGAAGAGACCCGCCCGCCCTGCCAGGCGATCGGTGACTCGCCCTGGGCCTCCACCACCAGGCGGGCCCGCGGCATGGCCGCGGCACAGCGCCGGGCCACCGCCAGCGGATGGCCCGGATCGGACTCGTCGCGACTGGCGATGATCACGGCGGGAACGTCGATCGCGCCCAGCTGCTCGAACGACCCGAACGGCGTAGATCGCGGAACCGCCTGCATGGCGTCGGCCACCGCCTCCGGATGGCAGTGCTCGGACAACCGCTGGCGCAACACCTGCAGCACGGTCGTCCGCCAGCGCTCGTCCACCGCTGGCTCGCCGTACGCCTCCAGGAAGCCCTCCACCCCATCGTTGCGCAGGCCCTCGGCCAGGGCGTCCCAGCGCGCCAGGGCCGCCGGGTCGTCGGCGCCGGCGGGGTCATGGGCCGGCGTGATCACGGCCAGCGCCACCACGCGCTCCGGTCGCTCCAGCCCGAACCGCAGCGCGGTGTGGGCACCCATCGATGCGCCGGCCAGGACCGCGCGGTCGGCGTCCGCCTCGTCCATGACCGCCTCGAGGTCGGCCACCAGGTGGTCGTAGCCGTACTCGGCCGGGCGGAGGGCCGGCGATGAGCGTCCGTGGCCGCGGGCGTCGTACTCGATCACCCGGTGGCCGGAGCGGTCGAGCGAGCGCGACCCCATGACGACGTAGCGGCGCGTCGCGGTGAGCCCGTGCAGGAGCACGACCGGGATGCCCTCGCCCCGCTGGTCGCCGGACAGGACGACGCCATCTCGATGAGCCATGAGCCCGGGCATCGAGTCCGGCAGTATCGCGCCCGGCAGCCGGCGGCGGTTGCGTACCCTGTGGACGATGGTCATCGACGTCAACGAGCGAGACTTCCAGGCCGAGGTCATCGAGCGCTCCCGCACCGTCCCTGTGGTGGTCGACTTCTGGGCCGCCTGGTGTGGCCCCTGCCGCGCTCTGGGCCCGCTGCTGGAGCGCGCCGCCGCAGCGCGGGAGGGTGAGGTCGTGCTGGCCAAGCTCGACACCGACGCCAACCCCGGGATCGCCCAGGCGTTCGGGATCCAGGGCATTCCCGCGGTGAAGGCGTTTCGCGACGGGCAAGTGGTGGACGAGTTCGTGGGTGCCCTGCCGGCCGCCGCGGTCGAGCGCTTCTTCGACTCGCTCGTCCCCTCGGAGGCCGACCGTCTCGTGGCCGCGGGCGATGAGGCGGCGCTGCACCGGGCGCTGGAGCTCGAGCCCGCCCGGCGCGACGCCGCCGTCGCACTGGCCCGACTGCTCCACCGGCGCGGCGAGGAGGGCGAGGCGCTGGCGCTGGTCGAGCCGCTCGAGGGCGACTTCGCGGCCGAGGGGCTGGCGGCCCGGATACGGCTGGAGCGCGACGGCGATCTCGGGCTGGGCGAGGCGCTCGCCGCCCTCGACTCCGGTGATCGGCGCCGCGGCCTGGACGCCCTGATGGCGGCGGTCGAGGAGGCCCGCGACGGGCGCCGCG
>DATFPO010000261.1:0-7018 GCA_035264745.1 Solirubrobacteraceae bacterium
GCCGCGCCATGGTCGCCGGGTTCGGGCTCGACATGTCGATGTGGCAGCGCCACAGCCAGCCGCGCGCCTTCTCGGGCACGAGCCGGTGCAGGGCGGCGGGTTGCGGGTCGTGCACGAGGCAGACGTCCCACCCGTCCGACAGCTCGCGCGCGTTCATCTCGTTGTAGTTGCGCCACGTCTCCCACTGTTCCTCGGACAGGTCCTCGGGCGCGCCCTGCAGCGCGTTGTGCATCAGCTTGGTCGCGTTGAAGAACTCCTCGCGCCCGTAGATCACCTGCCACTCGGCCTCCAGCCCCACGTCGCGCATGAGCGGCACCAGCGTGTAGAGGATCTCGGAGACGCCGCCGCCGAAGGCCGTGGCCGAGAGGTGGAGCACCCTCCGGCCCCGAAGCGGCTCGGCCAGCTTGCGGACCTCGTCTACCAGTGGCCAGCCGACGATGTGGGTGTAGTCGGCCAGGTTCTTCTGACCTACGGCGACGGGCTGGAGCAAGCCGGCTCCCTTCTGATGGTCCCGGCGGCCACTGTACCGCCACGTCCTGCGGCGCCCGCCATGTTCCTACGCCGGGCGGTCGGCGCGAGATCGGTGGTGGGCCGGCGACCGGCCTCTCCGCGCACCGATCAGCCAGGGCGTTGGCGCACATTCGCGGGGCGCTCGGCCAGCGTCACCCGGACCTCCATGCGCCGGCCGCCCCGATACAGCTGGACGGTCACGGTCTGTCCGGGCCGGTGTGCCTCCACGGCGCGCGCGAGGTCGGACTCGTCCCGGATCGCGCGGCCCTCGACCCGCGCGATTACGTCGCCGCCCGCGCGGAAGCGATCGGCCTGGAAGGTGATCGTGCGGGAGCCTCCGCGCAGCCCGGCGTGTGCGGCCGGACTGCCGGGATTGACCCCCTGGACGTAGGCGCCCCGATCGACCGGCAGCCCGAGACGGCGCGCCAACTGGGGATAGAGCACCAGCGTGGACACGCCGATGTACGCGTACGACGCACGTCCGTAGCGGCGAAGCTGGGACAGCGAGCGCTTCACCGTGTCGATGGGGACCGCATACCCGACCCCCTCGCCTCCGCCGCTCGTCGAGCTGATCTGCGAGTTGATGCCGATCACGCGGCCGTGCGCATCGACCAGCGGGCCGCCGGAATTGCCCTTGTTGATGGCGGCGTCCGTCTGGATGGCGTCCGAGATCTGGAAGTCGGTGAGCGACTCGATCGAGCGGTGCAGCGCCGAGATCACGCCGACCGACAGCGACTGCGGCTCCCCGAACGGGCTCCCGATCGCGGCCACCGGGCTCCCGACCGCCAGATGGGCGTCCGTACCGAGCGGAAGCGGTCGCAGCGTCAGCCCGCCAGGGTCGATCCTCAGCAGGGCGACGTCGGAGTTTGGATCCGCGCCGACGATCCGCGCGGGCACCTGGTTGAGGTCCCCGAACTGCACGTAGACCGCCCGGGCCCTGCGCCCGGCCGCGCCCACGGAGACGACATGGGCGTTGGTGGCGATTTCGCCTTTGCCGTTGAGGACGAACCCGGAGCCCAGACCCTTGGCTCCGCCGCCGCCCAGCTCCTCGGGCAGCTGGCCGGCCCCGAACTCGCTGATCACGGTGACCACCCCCGGCGCCTCCCGGCGATAGATGGCCGTGGGGTCGAAGCGGCCGCCCCCGATGCCGGAGACCACCTCCACCCGCCCCGGTGGCTCCGGCCGGGCGGTGGTCGAACGGGTGCCGGTCCCGTCCGCCTGGTGGTCATCCCCGCAGCCCGGGACGGCCGCCGCGACCGCCGCGGCCGCGACGAGCCCGCACATTCGCCGGGGGGTCACGTCGGCAGCTCGAGGGTGAAGGTCGTGCGCCCGGGGACCGACTCGACCCCGAGCCGCCCGTCCATCTGCTCGGCCAGCTCCCGGGCGATGGCCAGCCCCAGCCCCGACCCCTGGGCGTCGCCCGAGCTGTAGAAGGGCTCGAACACGCGAGGGAGGACGTCCCGCCGGATCCCCAGCCCGTCGTCGCGGACCGCCAGCGTGACGTTGCCGTTGGCCTGGGCGGCGGTCACCCGGATCTGGGTTCCGTCCGGGGTGTGCGCGAGCGCGTTGTCGATGAGGATGCGCATGATCTGGGCGAGCCGCTCCCGATCGCACACCGTACGGATCGGCGACCGCTCGAGTCGCAGCTGCAGGTGAGAGTCATGCTGCACCAGGGCGGGCGTGAACTCGGCGGTGACCTTCCGCGCCACCTCGCCCAGGTCGGTGGGCTCGCGGCGCAGCTCCAGCGAGCCCGCCTCCAGCTTGGACAGGTCCAGCAGCTCGGTGGTCAGCGTGCGCAGCCGGTCGAGCTGGTCGCGGATCTGGCCGAGGAACTGCTGGCGCGTCTCCTCGTCGAGCTCCTCGCCCTGGAGCAGCTCCACGAACCCGCCCAGCGAGAAGATCGGGGTGCGCAGCTCGTGCGAGGCGGTGGCGATGAACCGCTTGCGGGCGCTGTCCAGCTGCGCGAGCTGGCGCTGCATGTCGTTGAACGCCCGGGCCAGCTGGCCCAGCTCGTCGTTGGAGTCGACCGGGATGGGCGTAAACCTGCCGTCCGCGACCTCCTCGGCCGCCTTCTCGAGCCGCTTCACCCGGCGCGACAGGGCCCGCGCGACCATGTAGCTCGCGAGCAGCGCGAACACCAGCGCCACGCCGCCCGCGATCGCGACCTGGCGGCGGATGAGCGCGACGCTGCGCTGCACCTCGCCCAGGGGGCTGGAATACACGGCCACCCGCGCCACCCTGCCGCGGAAGAAGAGCGGCCGGGCCGCCTCGCCGATCGGTCCGGTCGTGGTTCCCTCCGTCGCCGCCGTCGGCTGGCCGGTGCGCGCCGCCTCCATGGCGGCGGGGAAGTCGGCGCCCCCGGTGTCCGCCTTGGCGGTCGAGTCGGCGATCGGATAGGTCTGCACCCCCTGGGTGCCCTGCGACACGCCGAAGAGGCTGACCCGCGCCCCGGAGCGGTCGGCGGCCTGGCGGACCGCCCGGGTGACCCCGGCCTTGTCCACGCTAGTGCCAACGGAATGGGTCAGCGACGCGGAGTAGCCGTTGGCGGCGGCGGCCAGGCTGCGCAGCTTCTGGTTGCGCAGGCTGGACTCCAGCTGGGGAGCGACGTACAGGTAGATGCCCGCGATCGCGGTGAGGATGATCGCGAAGAAGATCAGCGCCAGGCGGTCGCGCAGCGAGCGCATGGCTCAAGTCGGGGGCGGACGGCGGTCGCGAAAGCGATAGCCGACGCCCCGCACCGTGAAGATGTATTCGGGCTCCTTGGCGTCGCGCTCGAGCTTCTCGCGCAGATGGCGGATGTGGACGTCGATCGTGCGCGGGTCGCGGTACGCCGCGTCGCCCCAGATCCGGGCCAGAAGCTGCTCCCGGGTGAACACTCGCCCCGGATTGCGCGCCAGTGCCCCCAGGACCTCGAACTCCACGAAGGTCAGCTTCACCTCGCGACCGCCGAGGTGGACGGTGCGCTTGGCGAAGTCGATGTGCAGGTCGCCGACGGTCAGCGGCTGCTCGCCGTCCTGGACGCTGCTGGCCATCTCGGCGCGGCGCAGCGCCGCCTTGACCCTGGAGCGGAACTCGTGCATGGAGAAGGGCTTGGTGATGTAGTCGTCCGCGCCCAGCTCCAGGCCGACCACCTTGTCGATCTCCTCCGACTTCGCGGTCAGCATGATGATCGGGACCGCGCTGCGGGCGCGCAGCCGCCGGCAGACCTCGAGGCCGTCAACCCGCGGCAGCATGACGTCGAGCACCACGAGGTCGAACGTCTGCTCGGCGAAGCGGTCGAGCGCCTCGCGTCCGTCGGCTGCGCGGACCACGTCGTAGCCGTCCTTGCGCAACGGATAGGACAGGAGCGTCTGGATCGGCTGCTCGTCGTCGACGAGCAGTATGCGCGCGGAACCCTCGGTCACGGCTTGGATCTGCCCAACAGCTTAGAGCCGCCGCGCCGGCCTGCCGGTCGTCCGTTCCCGGCCGTCACTACCCTCCGCCGCGATGCTCGATCCGCGGATCTACCGGGCCGCGCTGCTCCCGGCGCTCGTGGCCCTCGTGATTGCCGCGTTCTCGATTCAGAGCCCGCCCCGGGCCCTCAACGCCGGCCTGCCGCCCGACTCGTTCTCGGCCAGCCGGTCGTTCGCGGGTCTTCGCGAGCTGGCCGCGAGATACCGGTCCCGTCCTCCCGGCGGGCGCGGCGACCGGGCGCTGGCCGCCCGTATGGCCGCGGAGTTCCGGCGCAACGACTTCCAGGTCCGGGTCCGGCGGTTCACCGCCGGCACCGCGCGCGGCTCGCGGCGGCTGCAGAATGTGGTCGGAACGCGCGTCGGCCTGTCCCCCCGCCAGATCGTGGTCGTCGCCCATCGGGACGCGCTGTCCACGCCCGGGACCGCCGAGCTCTCCGGGACCGCCGCCCTCCTCGAGCTGGCCCGCGTGTTCCAGGGGCGGACCCTGCACAAGACCCTGGTCCTGATCTCGACCAGCGGCGGCAGCGGCGGCGCCGCGGGAGCCGCCGAGGCGGCCGGGCGGCTCGCGGGGCCGGTCGATGCCGTCCTGGTGCTGGGTGACCTCGCCGGTCACCGCCTGCGACGGCCGGTGGTGGTGCCGTGGTCGAACGGCGACCAGATTGCCCCGATCTCGCTGCGCAGGACCGTCGACGCGGCGGTGCAGCTGGAGACGGGCCTTCGTCCCGGCGAATCCGGACTGATCGCGCAGTTCTCGCGCCTGGCGTTCCCTCTCAGCGTCGGCGAGCAGGGCGAGATCGCTGCCCGCGGTTTCCCGACGCTGCTGCTCTCGGTGAGCGGCGAGCGCGGCCCGGGGGAGGCCAGGGCGGTCGAGCGCACTCGCCTGGCCGCGTTCGGCAGGGCCGCGCTGCGCAGCATCACCGCGCTGGACGCGCGCGTCAGCGCACCACCGCCGCCGAGCGCCGAGCTGTCCGCGCTCCAGAAGGTCCTGCCGGGATGGGCGGTGCGGCTTTTGGTGGGCACCCTGGTCCTCCCGGGCCTGCTGGCGGCGATCGACGGCTTCGCCCGGGTCCGGCGCCGGCGCCAGCCCGTGGGCAGATGGATCGCATGGGTGCTGGCGGGCGGGCTTCCCCCGGCGTGCGCGCTGGCGTTCGCGTGGCTCCTCTCGCTGGGCAGGCTCATGCCCAGCGCGCCGCCGGCCGCGGCGCCGGTGGGCGCGGTTCCCCTCGACGCCGCGGCGGCCGTCGCGCTCGGGGCGGTGGTGCTCGCCGGCGTCGCCGGGGCCCTGCTCGTCCGGCCGGCGGTGCTGAGACGGGCCCGCGTGGAGGGTGAGCCGAGCCTGCCCGGCGCGGCGGCGGCGCTGGCGCTGGTGCTGGCCCTGACGGTCGCCCTCGCCTGGGTGTTCAATCCGTTCGCGGCGGCGCTGCTGCTGCCGGCGCTGCACGGGTGGATGCTGCTCGCCGCGCCCGAGGTGCGGGTGCGGCGCTCGGCGGCCCGGACGCTGGTGGCGCTCACGCTGCTGCCGTTGGCGGTGGTGGTCCTCTACTACTCGCTGGCTTTGGGCGCCAACCCGCTGCAGCTGGTCTGGAACTGGGTACTGCTCGTGGTGGGTGGGCAGGTCGGGCTGCTCGGGCCGCTGTCCTGGTGCGTGCTGACCGGGTGCCTGGTGGCCTCGCTGGCGATCGCTCGGGTCAAGGGCCTGGAGCCTGCGGCTCCGCTGGAGCCCACGACTCGCGGTCCGGCCAGCTACGCGGGACCGGGCTCGCTGGGCGGGACGGAGTCCGCCCTGCGCCCCAGGGCTAAGCTCTGAGTCCGGCCCGGCTGTAGCCGACCGGCGTGGCCGGCCCGCTCAGACGACGTGCTCGAAGCCGGCCAGGTGGCGCTCGCGGCCCGACTGGAGCAGCCGCGCCCCCGGCTCACCGTCGCGCACCTCGCCGATCCAGGTGACGCCGGCCGCCGCCTCGGCCGCGGCGCGCCGGTCGGGCGCCACGCAGAAGCACAGCTCGTAGTCCTCGCCGCCGGTGGCGGCCAGCTCGCGGGGATCCCCGCCGAGCTGGGCCGACACCGACTCGACCCCCGGCGCCAGTGGCAGGCGCTCCAGGTCGAGGTCCAGGCGCGAGCCGCTGGCCAGCCCGACCCGGCGAGCGTCCGAGGCCAGCCCGTCCGAGAGGTCGATCATCGCCCGGGCCCCGGCCCGAGCCAGGGCCAGCCCCGCCGCGAGCCGCGGCAGGGGCCGCCGGTAGGCCGCCACCAGATCCCGGTCGCCGGAGGCGCGCCCCTCGATGATCGCCAGCCCGGCGGCGGCCCTCCCGAGTCCGCCGGTCACGCCAACCAGATCGCCGGGGCGCGCGCCGTCGCGCCCCACCAGCTCGGCGGGATCGTCGGCCCACCCCACCACCGTGGCGCACACGGACAGCGCGGGCGCGAGCGTCAGGTCGCCGCCCGCGATCGTGGTGGCGCACTCGCCGGCGAGCGCCTCCGCGCCGCCGCACAGGGCCAGCGCCTCCCGCTCGCTAGTTCCGCTGGGCAGGCCGACCGCCAGGTAGGCCTCGCCCGGCCGTGCTCCCATGGCGGCCAGGTCGGACAGCGCGCCGGCGAGGGCGCGATGCCCGACGTCCGCGAAACCGATCTCGCGCAGGCGGAAGTGGACCCCGTCCACCATCGCGTCTATCGACGTGACGGCGTAGCTGCCGCCGGTGCGCACGACCGCGGCGTCGTCGCCGGTCCAGCGCACCACCCGATCGGAGCGACACTCGAGGACCTGCTCGATCGCGCTGATGAGCGCGTGCTCGCGCATGACGCCGCGCGCCGCTAGCGGTGGCGATAGATGATCCGCGCGCGGTCGAGGTCGTAGGGAGACAGCTCGACCCTCACCCGGTCCCCCGGGAGGATTCGGATGCGAAACCGGCGCATCTTGCCGGCCACGTGACCCAGCACGGTGTGGCCGTTGTCGAGCTTGACCCGGAACATCGCGTTGGGTAGGGCCTCGACGACCTCGCCCTCGAACTCGACCTTTTCCTCCTTGGGCACGCGAGGAAGCCTAGCGATGGGCGTGGCCA
>DATFPO010000262.1:0-5155 GCA_035264745.1 Solirubrobacteraceae bacterium
CGACCGGCGCTGATACCCTACCTGGAAGGTAGGTTTTCTCGCGATGATGTTCTCCACCAGGACCGAGTACGGCGTGCGCGTAATGGTCGAGCTCGCGCGCCGCAACGGCGACGGTCCGGTGTCGCTCGCCGACATCGCGTCCACCGAGGAGCTGCCGCTGGCATACCTCGAGCATCTGGTGGCGCGCCTGCGCAAGGCCGGGCTGGTCGAGAGCCGGCGCGGCGTCCGTGGCGGCTACCTGCTGGCGCGCCCCGCGCCCGACATCTCGATGGCCGAGGTGGTCGAGGCGCTGGAGGGGGCGATCGCCGCGATCGAGTGCATCTCGCAGGCCGCCGACGGGGGCCTGGTGTGCTCACGCGAGACCGACGCAGACCACGTCTGCCCCACCAAGCTGCTGTGGACCAGGGTGCAGGGAGCGATCGTCGGCACGCTGCGGGACACCCAGCTGTCCGACCTCGTCCAGGACCGGCCGGCGGTGCCGGCGTAGACCCGTCTCCCGGGAGCGCGATGGCCGACCTGGAGATCCGAAACCTTCACGTCCGCACCGAGGAGCGGGAGATCCTGCGGGGAGTCGACCTCTCCGTCTCCAAGGGCGAGATACACGCCCTGATGGGCCCCAACGGCTCCGGGAAGTCGACGCTGGCCAACACCATCCTCGGCCATCCCGCGTACGAGGTCACCGAGGGCGAGATTCGCTTCCGGGGCCAGGACCTGACCGAGGCGGATCCCGAGGACCGCGCCCAGGCCGGGCTGTTCCTCGCCTTCCAGTACCCCGTCGCGATCCCCGGGGTGTCGGTGGCCAACTTCCTGCGCATGGCGGTCAACACCCAGCGCGACGAGCCGATCGGGGTGCGCGAGTTCGGCAGTGAGCTGCGCCGCGCCACCGAGCTCCTGCGGGTGGACCGGGACTTCACCTCCCGCCATCTCAACGACGGCTTCTCCGGTGGCGAGAAGAAGCGCTGCGAGATCCTCCAGATGGCCATGCTGGGGCCGGAGGTCGCGGTGCTCGACGAGACCGACTCCGGGCTGGACATCGACGCGCTGCGGACCGTGGCCGAGGGTGTCAACACGCTGCACGCCCAGACCGGCATGGGCGCGCTGATCATCACCCACTACCAGCGCATCCTGCACCACGTCACCCCGGACTTCGTCCACATCATGCTCGACGGCCTGATCGTGCGCGAGGGTGGCCCGGAGTTGGTGGACCAGCTCGAGCGTGAGGGCTACGACTGGCTGCGCGACGAGCTCGAAGTCGTCACCGGCGCGCCCGAGGAGGACGATGTCTGAGGGCGCCCGGACCCAGCCGGCGCCCCGGTCCACCAAGCCGGGCGCGGCCCGGCAGGCGACGCTCTACCGACCGCTGGCCGGCGCCGGCGCCGGCAACGGGCGTGGCCCCGATGAGCTGCGCGCGGCCGCGCTGGCCGTGTTCGAGGCCGCCGAGCTGCCGGCGTGGCGCAGGTCGGGGTTCTGGACCACCAGCCTGCGCGACCTCGACCTCGACCAGCTGGCCTCGCGCCATCCGGGCCGCGACTCCGGCGTCCCCGAGGTGGTCGCCGACGCGCTGGGCGACGAGCCCCTGGCCGGCCGCCTCGTCCAGGTGGCCGGCGACGTCGTCGACGTCCAGCTGGATCCAGAGCTGGCCGACCGGGGCGTGATCTTCTGCTCGCTGGAGGAGGCGTTCGAGCGCCACGCAGACCTGGCGCGCCGCTACTTCATGCGGCGCCTGACCTTCGAGCGCGACAAGTTCGAGGCCGCCGCGGCGGCGTTCTGGACCGGAGGGGCGTTCCTCTACGTGCCGCCGGGCCTGGCGGTGGAGCGCCCGTTCCAGGTCGCGTACGCGATCGACGAGGACGGCACCGCCCAGTACGCCCACACACTTGCGATCGGCGACCGCGGGTCCGACTTCCGGCTGCGCGAGTACGACCTGGCGGCGCCCTTCGCCGGGCGGGCCCTGCACGCCGGTCACTTCGAGCTCTACCTGGAGGACGGCGCGCGGTGCCGGCTCTCGCACCTGCAGGACTGGAGCGCGGGCGAGGGCGAGGTATACGACGTCTCCACCCATTTCGTCCGGGTCGCCAGGGACGGTCACTGCACCTGGATCCCCATGCACCTGGGCGGCCGGCTCACGCGCCAGCACCTCGAGCTGTCGACGGCCGAGCCGGGCGCCGACATGCGCCACCGCGGCATCTACTTCACCGAGGGTGCCGAGCACCTCGACCTCTACACGGTCGACCTGCACGAGAGCGGCCATACCACCGGCGACACGGTCTGGAAGGGCGCCGCCACCGGGGCCAGCCGCGCCTCCTACGAGGGCCTGATCAAGATCGACCCCGGCGCGCAGGAGTCGCACACGTACCTGCAGACCCACTCCATGATGCTCTCGCCCCGGGCCAAGGTGGACGCGATCCCGTCGCTGATCGTGGAGACCGACAGCGTGTCGGCCTCCCACGGCGGCACCGTCGGCGAGATCGACGAGGGCCAGATCTTCTACATGCGCACGCGCGGACTGTCGCGTCCCGAGGCGGTGACGGTGATCGTCGAGGGCTACTTCGAGCCGGTCGTCGTCCAGCTCGACGACCCGGCGCTCGAAGCGCTGGTGCGCGAGCGCATCGCGGCCAAGCTGGCCGCGGCCGCGCAGGACATCCACGCCTATGCCGCCGTGAGGTGACCGTGGAGGCGATCGCCACCCGGACAGCCCTCCCCCTGGACGTCCGCTCGGACTTCCCCATCTTCGAGCGCCGCATCGACGGACGCCCGGTGGTCTACCTGGACTCCGCGGCCACCTCCCAGAAGCCGGCGACGGTCATCGAGGCGATCGACGACTACTACCGGCGCCACAACGCCAACATCCACCGCGGCGTCTACACCCTGGCCCAGGAGGCCACCGAGATGTTCGAGGGCGCTCGGGCCCGGGTGGCGGCGTTCTGCGGGGGGGAGTCGGCCACCACGATCTTCACCCGCAACGCCACCGAGGCGATCAACCTCGTCGCCTACGCCTGGGGGCGTGAGCACGTCGGGCCCGGGGACGTGGTGCTCATCACCCAGATGGAGCACCACTCCAACATCGTTCCCTGGCAGCTGCTCACCTCCGAGACCGGAGCCGAGCTGCGCTACCTCGACGTGAGCGACGAGGGCACGCTGTCGCTCGATCAACTCGACTCCGAGCTCTCGGGGGGCCGCGTGAAGCTGGTCGGCTTCGCCCACATCTCCAACGTGCTGGGAACGCTGAACCCGGTCGCCGAGATGGCCGCGCGCGCGCGGGCCGCGGGGGCGGTGTCCCTGGTGGACGGCTCCCAGGGGGTCCCGCAGCTACCCGTCGACGTCTCCGCCCTGGGCGCCGACTTCTACGTCTGGACGGGGCACAAGGCCCTCGGCCCGACCGGAATCGGGGTGCTGCACGGCCGTCGCGAGCTGCTCGAGGGCATGCGTCCGTTCCTCGGCGGCGGAGACATGATCCGCACCGTGGACTTCCAGAGCTCCACCTGGAACGACCTGCCCTGGAAGTTCGAGGCCGGCACGTCGATGGTCGCCGAGGGCGTCGGCCTCGGAGCCGCCGTCGACTATCTCTCCGAACTGGGGATGGCCAACGTCCGGGCGCACGAGCGGGAGCTGACTCGCTATGCGCTCGAGCGCCTCGCCGAGGTGGACGGCCTGCGCGTGATCGGGCCCGCGAGCGCCGAGGTCCGGGGTGGGGTCATCTCCTTCGAGCTGCAGGGGGTCCACCCCCACGACGTCGCCGACCTGGTCAACCGGGAGAACGTCTGTGTCCGGGCGGGGCATCACTGCGCGATGCCGCTGATGCGGCGACTCGGGGTTCCCGCCACCGCCCGAGCCAGCTTCGGCCCCTACAACACGCGGGAGGACGTGGACGCGCTGATCGCGGCGCTGGCCAAGGTCCGGGACGTGTTCAACGCGGCCTGAGGGGCGTCGGGCCGTGGACGATCTCTACCGCGACTACATCCTCGACCACTACAAGCGGCCGCGGAACTTCGGCGAGCTCCAGCCCCACGACCTCGACGCGCACGACCACAACCCGCTGTGCGGGGACGAGATGGGGGTCCACATCCGGGTCAGCGACGGGAGGATCGCCGACCTGCGCTTCCACGGCCAGGGCTGCGCGATCTCGCAGGCGGCCGCGTCGATCGCCTCGGACGAGTACATCGGGATGCCGGTCGACGAGGTGGGAGATCTCGACGGCGACTGGCTGCTCGAGCTGCTGGGAATCCCGATCTCGGCCACGCGGCGCAAGTGCGCGCTGCTGAACCTCAAGGTGATGCGCGGCGCGGTGACCGGCGACGCCAGCTGGCCCGAGTAGGGCGGCTGCGGCGGCCTAGCCCGCTCGGCGGCGGCGGCCGGCGCCGCGCAGAAGGCGCCGGGCGCGGCGACGCAGCCCGCGGCGCGTCGGCTCGGAGGCGTGGCGCCGGTACTCGGCCAGCGTCATTCCCGCCGGCACGTCGGGCGGATCCACGTACGCCACCGGCGGCGGCGCGTTCATCCGATCGCCCTCTCCTCCGCGCTCGAGCTGGGGATAGACCCGTCGACGAGGTACCCGGGGGAGGACGCCGCGCAGGCGACGGCCAGCGCGTCCTCGGCCGCATCGGCCCTGTCCTCGGCTGCGCGGTAGGTCACGTAGGCGCCAAGGCCCCCGATCCTCCGCCAGGCGTCATAGGCCAGATTGGCCTCGGCGCGCGCCGCGCTCCAGACCGCCTGGAGCTCCGCGACCTCCCGGGCCTCGGTCACGGCGACGCGTTCGGCCAGGACGATCTCCCTGGTGTCCTCCACGTCCTCGAGCAGTTGCCTGAGCTCTCGCGTGGTCATCGGCGGCTGGGTCCTCGGGTCTTCGCGGTGACTGATTCGCCGGCGAAGGCGCGTCGCCTGCCTCTTGGACCGGAAACCCGGGACCCGACGGGGAGTTGCGAGTCGTCGTGGCTCATCGTTCGCACCGCACTAGGGTCTTCGGTGCACGCATCACCGACACGGAGCGCGGATAAACCGCGCAGGGCACGCGCGGACGCCGTGTCGGTACCGCGACGCGCCGGGTGCCTCGGCGGTTTCGACCGCGGCCCCGGGGTTATGCTGGGTTCGGGCGGGCCGCCGGCGAGGACCGTCGCCGTACCCGCTAGAATTACTACCTTCGGACACGGGTATCTCATCG